>NC_015276.1:608846-913269 GCF_000192865.1 Marinomonas mediterranea MMB-1 | reverse complement strand
TTGATGCCATGGAAACGCTGTATAAACTTGAGCAATGCTTCGAAGCCTAATGCCCTAATATAGTAATAGAATAAAGCCGTATGATAGTCGTATCATGCGGCTTTTTGCTTTAGTCTGAGGCCTTTTCACGAAGTCGCGAGCGAAGCCAATACAATAGGCACATAAAGGTCTCTGTCTAATAATCACTTTAAGAAGGTTAACTATGACTGCAAACAACTTCCCAAAAATGCTGTCTCCCAAAATTGGACTCGGTTGCATGAACCTTTCGCATGCATACGGTAAACCCGTTGCCGAAGAGGAAGCGATAAAATCGCTCAATGCGGCGCTGGATATGGGCTACCAACATTTCGACACCGCAACGCTTTATGGTGCGGGAAAAAACGAGCTTTTAGTCGGCAAAGCGCTAATGCACCGACGCTCTGAATTTTTCCTAGCCAGCAAATGCGGCATGTCGATGGAAGACGGAAAAAAGCTCATCAACGGGCGACCTGAGCATCTAAAGAAGCAATGCGAAGCCAGTTTGAAACGCTTAGGTACCGATCACATTGATCTCTATTATCTACACAGAAAAGACCCAGATGTTCCGATTGAAGAAAGCACAGGCGCGCTCGCTGACTTAGTGAAAGAAGGTAAAATTGGTGCCATCGGTCTCAGTGAGGTGTCGGCACAAACGTTGCGTCAGGCACACAACGAGCACCCAATTACAGCGCTACAGTCCGAATATTCCCTTTGGACACGTAACCCTGAAATCGCAACCTTAAAAGCATGTGAAGACCTGAATGTCACCTTTGTCGCATTTAGCCCACTGGCTCGTGGCTTTTTAAGCGGTGCCATCAAATCTCAAGATGATTTGATTCAGGGCGATATTCGAAACAATATGCCGCGATTTGATGCTCAACATTACCCCAAGAATTTAGCACTATTAGGTCGCTTTACGGATATCGCCAGCAATATCGGCTGCACACCCGCTCAACTCGCACTGTCTTGGGTTTTACATCAAAGCAAAAACATTGTTGCGATTCCAGGCACTCGATTTGTCAGCCACATGGAAGAAAACCTAGCATCGCACGAGCATCAACTTGAGCAGAGCACAATCGCGTTACTGGACGAGCTAATCAACCAGAATACTGTTAGCGGCCCGCGCTATAATCAAGCACAACAACACGAAATAGATACAGAAGAGTTCATATAATTTGAACAAGACTCATAAATTTATTTTATAGAACCAAGTGTCTGATAGAAAAGTGATGTCTCTATCAGACACTTGCCATGCTTTCTAAAATAGCATTTCAAACTAAATAAAAATAAAGCAACTTTCGTCGCTTTTGGAAACATATTCCCACACGTTACCTGTCTATTTAGCACTTTTTTTAGAAACGGCAAGGTATTCATTACTCAGTGAAGCCGACATCATAAACGCTTACCTTAAAAGAGAGAGATTACCCATTTCGCTCAAAGCGATACAAATCAATTAATTTTCTTAAGAATTAGTAACCTAAAGATACAGTTAGAAACAATATCCCCACACTTTTTATGTAATTAAATTGTGCCCAAATGTGCTTTTATTAATAGCAGCATTTTACCGGGGAGGGATAAAAATGTTTTTCACTAAATCCAGAATAGAAAAAAGCGACGTCAAGGACATTCAACTTAACTCAGCATTCGAAGACGCTGTAGAGGCCGCGTGTGCGACCATTACTTTTACGCCTGATGGCCACATTCTTAAAGCAAATTCACTCTTCTTGGGCGTTGCAGGTTATGCTGAATCAGAGATTGTCGGAAGGCATCATTCGATGTTTTGCCATGAAGCGCTTTCTGCAAGCCCCGAATACAAACGCTTTTGGCAGGATTTAGCGAACGGAACACCTCAATCGGGTAATTTCTTGCGTCGAAATAAGGCTGGCGAAGACGTCTGGCTTGAGGCAACGTATTTCCCAGTTAAAGAAGGTGGTGTTGTAACGAAAGTGGTTAAGATCGCTTCTGACATTACCAAAGAAAAAGAACGCCTAATGCGTTTGGAAGCCTTTTACACTGCACTCGACTTATCCAATGCTTTGATCGAATTTACGCCAGAAGGTGTTGTACTTGAAGCGAACAACAACTTCCTCGTAGCGATGGAATATGGCAGTGTTAGTGAGGTTGCTGGAAAACATCATCGCAATTTTTGTGATAACGAGTTCTATGAAAAAAACCCGAACTTTTGGCGAGAGCTGGCACAAGGGCAAATCAAATCAGGGCAATTTAAGCGCTTTACTCGTTCAGGTAGAACAATATGGCTAGAAGCCTCATACAACCCTGTTTACGATGACCAAGGCAATGTCATTAAAGTAGTCAAAATTGCGTCGGATATAACCACGCAAGTTGATCGTCAACACGCAGTCCAACATGCGGCAGAAATCGCGCACAGCACCTCTGTTGAAACGTCCGAAGTATCAAAACAAGGCGCCGAGGTACTTGAACGTACCGTAACATCTTCTAAAGAAATCACACATCACGTCAATGAAGCGTCAGAACACATTGACCAACTGAATGCTCAATCAGAAGATATTTCTAAGATTGTCACAACGATCAGTGGTATCGCTGAACAAACTAACTTGCTTGCTTTAAACGCAGCCATTGAGGCAGCACGTGCAGGTGAGCATGGTCGCGGCTTTGCGGTCGTTGCTGATGAAGTTCGTCAATTGGCAGGCCGTACCAGTAAGTCGACAATAGAAATTGAAGAAATGGTCAATAAGAATGGGCAACTTACGCTAAGCGCTAAAAATGGCATGGAGCTAATCAGCGAGCGTTCGCAAGAAAGCGCTCAATCTATTGACGAAGCATCCGCGATTATCAATGAAATTTTACAAGGCGCGGATCACGTTATGAATACGGTAGGTGAGCTATTAGACTCGTCTGACAAGTAGGGAACGAACGCCAGTATAAAATTTGAATGGTCGCTTAATACTTATTACCTGAATTTAGGCCTTACGTAATAATTAAGTGACCGACTTTTTAACGCCCTTAGCGAATTAGCAATCCCTCCCGATCTATAATCCGCTAAGGGCGTTCTTTCATTCGACTTTTCATTAGACCTTTTATTCTTTCTTTTACTCTTTATGCGTGTACCTTTTGTGCATAAAAGAATGCCACTGTGACGAAAAACAGTGGCATACAAAAAAGACTACTTGGGTTCGAATTTTTTAGCTCACACTCAGCTAGGCATCTCATGCTCTAACAGAAGCACTCCAGAGCCCGTATTGGAAATAGGAGCGTGGTAGTTACGATGCAGCTCCGTTACTTTACCTCGTAAAGCGCCGCGCATAGCAATCCACATATTTAATTCAACGGCTTGAGCGCCCCCTATTTCGATCAAGTCCAAATTTGAATATTTAGTAAGATCTTCTGGATCTGTGACTAACTTATCCATGCACTCCAAATCAAACTCGCGATTGATAATACCGGCTCTCTCGCCATCTAGTTGATGCGACAGTCCACCCGTTCCAAATAGAGCGACCGTCATATCAGAATCAAAAGATTCAATGGCTTTACCAATGGATTTACCAAGCTCTAAACAGCGCCACGGCTGAGGCATGGGATGCTGCTCGCAATTAATACACACCGGAATCACTTTAACGTGACCATAATCGTTACCTGGCCACATTAGGCTGAGTGGAACCGTTAAACCATGATCCACTTTCATTTCCTGACAAATGGTCATATCAAAACCATCATGAACAAGTGAGTTAGCAATATGCCAAGACAATTCGCTCTCACCTGTTACTGGTGGAATCGTCGCAATGCCCCAACCTTCATCAGCATTTTGATATTGATCCGCCACACCAATAGAAAACGTGGGCTTTTTATCAATAAAGAACTCTAAACCATGATCATTGTAAAACAGCACAATAACATCAGGCTTATTCTCGTTAAGCCATTTACGAACAGGCGGATAACCATCGAAGAAGGGCTTCCAGTAAGGCGTCTCTTCCAATTTGTTTGCCATCGCATTGGCAATGGCTGGGATATGAGAGGTTGTTACTGCACCGATAAGATTCGCCATATTATTTCCCCTGTCCATTTTTAACTAGCATTGCTTTAAATTCTTCTACACTCATGCCTGTTTGAAGCGCACCTATGTCCTGCATATTCAACTTTAGAAGCCCAGCAAACTTAGCGAGATAATAAATACTGCCACCTTCTTTAAGAAGCGTCAGAATGTCTTTATCAAGGACCGCTTTCTTTTGAATCTCCGTCAAGCCAAACTTATCGCAATACCCTGCTTCATCTTTGCTGAACTCATCACGACCGACTTGATCGTTAAAGGAGAAGCACATTTTGTTAAGGCCGTAACCTTTCTTTGCCATGCGGTGATCAAATAGCACGGTCCCTTCTACTTCACGCTGATCTTCTATATAGCTCATTTTCTTATCTCTTCTTATTCTTTAACTTGGACTTTCAGTCTGACTTTTCAACTTACAGCACGCCAAGCACAAATCACTCACCCCAATACAACGCCATTGGGTTATCGATAAGCAGCGCCTTCTGCAATGCTTCCGTCGGTGCAATCATAGGAATAACATCGACAAGGTGGCCGTCATCTGGCACGTGCGTTTTCATGTTTGGATGAGGCCAATCGGTTCCCCACAACACTCTATTAGGAAACGCTTCCACCAGCGTTTTGGCGAACGGGACGACATCACTATAATCGGGAGCTTGCAGAGTCAAACGTTCAGGGCAGCTGACCTTACACCAGACATTGTCATTGTCTGCCATGAAGTCCACAAAACGCTTAAAGTCTGGGTGATCCACGCCATTTGCAACACTTGGCGTGCCCATATGGTCAACGACGATCGTTGTATTAAGCTCTTTCAGGAAAGGAATTAACTCTTCTAGATCCGAGGCCTCAAAGTAGACAACAATATGCCAACCAAACGGTCGAATTTTTTCAGCTATAGAAAAGAACACCTCTTTAGGCGTACTGTCCACTAAGCGTTTTACGAAATTAAAACGCACACCACGCACACCGGCCGCGTGCATTTCTTTCAGCTCCGCTTCTGTGATCGAATCATCGACAAAAGCCACACCGCGCGCCAAGTCGCCCGCCGTGCCAAGTGCATCCAATAACGCTGCATTGTCCGTACTATGACACGAAGCCTGTACGATCACATTACGAGAAAAACCCAGATAATCTCGCAAGGCAAACAGTTGCTCTTTCGATGCATCACAAGGCGTATATTTACGCTTTGGATGGTACGGAAATTTATCAGCCGGTCCAAAAACATGACAATGCGCGTCCACGGCCCCAGCTGGCGCTTTGAATTTAGGCTTACTAGGGTTAGGGTGAAATGGAAGGTAATCTTTATCCATCTTAGTTTCCTATCATTTTATTTATTCTTTTCAAATTTATGGCTTAAGCCCATCTCTGCTCAGGCATCGAAGTCGACACCATTCGCGTGCACAAACACATAGCCATCAAACAACTTTCGCGCCGTTCTCAACAAAGCTGCTGAAACAATCTCGCCAGACTCATCTCGATCTAGCACCACGGTCATTCTTCCTGTCGGATGCTCAACATCCAGCGACATTCGATTTGCGTCAGTGAAGCTGGCGATAGGATTCGCAGGAGAACTTTCCAATACCGCCGCGGTTGCGACACTAACCGCCCCGAGCACGCCAATTGACGCATGACACCGATGAGGAATAAAAGTCCGCGTCGATATCGCACCGCCCTTCATAGGCGACGAGACCATTGTCATCTTAGGTACTGATTTCGTACTGACGTCACCGAGATTCATCATCGGGCCCGCTTTTAATCGAATGGACTCAAGCTTGCCTTTTAACACATCGTTCGCTTCTAGTTCTTCTCGCGTCTCGGTGCCTTTAATCCCCATCTCTTCGGCTGTCATAACAACAACAGGCATACCATTGTCGATCAGGGTGACCTGAACATCATCGATCGTATCAACGACGTTTCCGGTTGGTAATAAGGCACCACAACTCGAACCCGCGGTGTCTTTGAAGGTAATAGGAACTGGAGCCGATGCACCAGGCACGCCATCAATGCACGCCTCTCCTTCATAGACAACCCGACCGTTTTCAACCTGCACTTGAGCGATGGCAATCTGCCCCGTATTTTCCATAAAAATACGTACGTTATTTTCGCCGTCACTCGCGTCAACCAGCCCACGTTCAATTGCGAACGGCCCCACTCCCGCTAAAATATTTCCGCAGTTTTGGGCATCCGTTACAATCGCTTGATCAACAAAGACCTGTAAAAACAGATAATCGACATCGGCATCTTCACGCTGAGATTGTTTAACCACAGCAACTTTCGAGGTAATCGGATCAGCCCCCCCCATGCCGTCAATCTGACGTTTATCTGGTGAGCCCATCACGCGTAGCAGTATGCCTGCTCTTTCTTTTTCGGTTGAGGGCAAGTCATCCGCCAAAAAATACGCGCCTTTGGAAGTACCACCACGCATCCACATACAACGAATGCCATCAGGGTAAGCTGCGACCTTAGACATATTTAAGGCCTTTTGCCTCCAATCGAGGACGCATTTCATAAATATCTAAGCCAAGCTCACCCTCCGCCATACGAAGGCGCTTCTCTTCTTCTTTCGCCATTCGAGCTTGGGCTAGCGCCAGTACTTCTGCTGCTTTTTCACGTCTTACAACCACCACGCCGTCGTCATCAGCAACGATAACGTCGCCCGGATGAACCATTTGCTCTGCACAGACAATGCTGACATTAACAGAGCCCAGCGTTTCTTTTATCGTGCCTTCTGCGAAAACGGCTTTCGACCAAACTGGAAATTTCATTTGTCTTAAGTCGCGAGTATCGCGAACGCCGCCATCGATAATCAAACCTACAACGCCGCGAGATTGGGCTGAAGTCGCCAGAAGATCACCAAAGAAACCATGATAAGAAGGCGACGTAGGAGCAAACACCATCATATCGCCTTTCTGACATTGCTCAATCGCAACGTGCATCATCCAGTTATCGCCCGCTGCGCCTGAAATAGTGACAGCAGAACCCGCCACACAACAATCCATCTGAATCGGGCGCATGTAATAGGACAGCAAACCAACACGCCCTTGCGCTTCGTGAACCGTTGCAACACCGCATTCCGCTAATCCATCGATAACAGCCTGATCTGCTCGCTCTATATTTTGAACAACAACGTTATCTCGCATTTTTCACCTCTGATCATTCTTATTAGTATGGTTTGCATGATTCATTAAGACATGCAGCTCAGCTGCTTCACTTCAATCGACTGAAAACACGACGCGTATTGTGTTCAAAAATATCTTGTTTTTGCTCAGCCGTAAGCACGGTATTGTTGTCGATATAACGCTTAGTATCATCGAAATAATGCCCTGTTTCAGGATCAATCCCCCTTACCGCGCCAATCATTTCTGATGCAAATAAAATGTTTTTTGTTGGGATAATATCGAGCAATAAATCGATACCACGTTGATGGTAAACACAGGTATCAAAATAGATGTTATTGAGCACGCGCTCAGCCAAATCAAACCCTTTGTCTAATGCTAATCCACGAAAGCGCCCCCAGTGATAAGGTACTGCGCCGCCGCCATGCGGAATAATGACTTTTAGTTCAGGAAAGTCTTTAAACACATCAGACATCATCAGTTGTTGAAAACCGGTCGTGTCCGCCCCCAAATAATGCGAGCCCGTGGTATGGAAGCAATCATTACAAGCGGCTGAAACATGAACCATTGCAGGAATATCGTATTCACACATTTTTTCGTAAATAGGATAGAAAGAACGATCAGCAAGGGAGGAACCGTTCCAATGACCACCGCTAGGGTCTGGATTTAAGTTGATGCCAATAAAACCCATTTCTTCGACGGTTCGAATAATTTCTGGAACAGACTTCGCAGGGTCGACACCCGGAGACTGAGGTAATTGCGCTACGGGGACGAAATTCTCAGGAAACAAATCGCACACACGACGAATCAAATCATTTTGATGTTCTGTCCAGAACTGACTCGTATGTTCATTGCCAACATGGTGTCCCATCCAACTCGCACGCGGGGAAAAAATAGTAAGATCGGTGCCGCGCTCCTTTTGTAACCTAAGCTGGTTATTGATAATACTCTCGCGAATTTCGTCATCCGTGATGTGTATCGACCCTTTTTCGCCGACAAAATTCGGATTACTTGCGACCTGTGTCTTTTGTTTGTCGCGATATTCACCAACCGCAGGGGGCGTTGTCGTGTAGTGGCCATGACAATCTATAATCATACTGCTGCTCTCTAATTATTATTGAATGAGATAGCGGTTCTCAAAGCATTGAAGATTTGCATAACGAACCAACCAATTGCATATCCTGAATATTAGAGCACCACACAACTTTGCCAATTTCATTTTGACCCGAACGATATTACATTTTTATATAGCCAAACATTGCCACACGTACAAAATCACGAAACCTCACTAAATCGCCCCGCCGACACTCCTTTTGATTGCAGAAGAAAACAAGATCATGACAAGCGCTTACAAGCCGCGCAAAAGGTAGTGTTCAAGAAAGCCAAATAACCACATTTCTTCACATTAAAACCTTAAAGAAATGATCGGCATCAATGCTTTTACACGAAAGTTCACATATGTAAAAAGTTGATAATTCAAAAAATTAAAGAAAATTTGTAATCGACCGTAACTACAAAATTACGCAATGTTTCATTGAAAATCATATCTGCAACATACCTTCATAGTTTTTATCGATATCATTCAAAAACAACTAAACAAAACAAATTATAGGAAGGGCAGCATGTTTTCATTTAGATCCAGTAATAAAGCAGCTGAAAACACGAATAAGAAGGCAAATCAATCTGACACTGCTCTTGTCCAAGCAATGCTTCGCTATTGTGCGACAATCTTTTTTACCCCTGATGGAAAGATACTAGACGCGAACCCGCTTTTTTTGAAAGCGGTCGGTTATGAGCTGGATGAAATTGTCGGCAAACATCACAGAATATTTTGCGACGCGAAAGAAACAAACTCCCCTAAATACAGTCAATTTTGGACAAAGCTCGCTAATGGCAGCCATCATGAAGGCTGTTTCTTACGTAAGCGCAAAGACGGAGAAGAGATTTGGCTAGAAGCATCTTACTTTCCCATTACCGAAGACGGCGTTGTTACGAAAGTTGCCAAAATAGCTACTGATGTCACAGAGAACATCAAAAACAGCCAGACACAAGAAGCGATTCTAACCGCACTGGATAAGTCCAGCGCCGTGGTCCAGTTTACTCCTGATGGAGAAATTCTTACGGCAAACTCAAACTTTGTCGCAACATTAGGTTACCATTCTGTCGATCAGCTCATTGGTAATCACCATAGAATATTTTGTTTTGATGAGTTCTATGATGAAAACCCGAACTTCTGGCGAGAACTCGGGAGCGGTCAGTTTAAAAGTGGTTTGTTTAAACGCCGCTCACAAGATGGCAGCATTATTTGGATCGAAGGAACGTACAACCCTATTACGGATGACAATGGAAAGGTTGTCAAAGTCGTAAAATTTGCCTCAGACATTACCGAACGAGTCGAAAAACAACTTGAGATACAAAAAGCGGCCGAGGTTGCTCACAGTACATCGGTTGAAACAGCTCAAGTATCCGAACGTGGCGCCGATATTCTAAAAGAAACCGTTTTAAGCTCCGAATCCATTGCGCAAGGCACTCAAAAAGCGTCAGAGCTAATCGAAGAGCTAAATCAGCAATCGGAAGAAATCTCCAAGATTGTAACCACAATCGGAGCCATTGCAGACCAAACAAACCTACTCGCCCTAAACGCCGCCATTGAAGCCGCACGTGCTGGTGAGCAAGGCCGAGGATTTGCTGTCGTTGCTGATGAAGTCCGAACACTCGCAGCACGCACCAGCACATCGACGGAAGAAATAACGGCCATGGTGGATAAGAACACCAGCCTTGTAAACAATACCCGTGAAAGTATGCAGGATGTAAAAGACAAGGTAAGCAGTAATGCTCAACGTATTAGTGAAGCGGAAGTAATCATTGATGAAATACTAAAAGGGGCGGAACACGTTTCTATTGTCGTCGGAGACTTAGTAAAGACATCTTAAACCGCTTTAGATCAAGCAACACAACGCGCCTTTGTCTTCCCTATAAACAAAGTCTATAGACAAATAAAGACAAGTACTTCTAGCAAAGGCGCGGTGATGCACTTATATACAACCCCTAACCACTCCTCTCTCTTACACACCTAAATCCCAAAAGCTGTCATAAACCCGTCTTTTTTCATTGGTAGTCTAAATTTAAATACCCCGAGACCTTTGCACGACGTCACGAGCGAAGCCAAGACGAAGCAAAAATAGTCAAAATGAATACTCTATTTCACTAATGTTCATGCTCTAAAGGTGAGGTAAACTTGAAATATCGACTTACGATCGTGTTATTTCTCACAGGACTGCTAAACATAAAGGCATATGGAGACGACCAGACAATTAGGCTTCAATTGAAATGGGAGCACGCCTTTCAGTTTGCCGGATACTATGCCGCGCAGGAATTGGGCTACTATGACCAAGCCGGTCTAAATGTCGAAATAGTGCCAGCCGACACCTCAACCAATGTTTACGAAGAAGTAAAGTCTGGCCGAGCACAATATGGAGTGGGGAACAGCTCCGTTCTGGTTCAGCGTAACAATGGCGACCCCTTTGTTATTCTTGCCGTTGTGTTTCAACACTCTCCCGCCATTTTAATTGCCAAGAACGATGTTCTAACCTTTCATGATTGGAATACCAAAAAGATCATGCTCGAAGAGTCCTCCGACGAGCTCATGCTCTTTCTAGAGAACGAAGGACTCAATCTCGAAGACCTTAATTTCCTCCCTCATACTTTCGACCCAATTGATCTAACGACCGATCACGTCGACATTATGAGTGCCTATAGTACAAACGAGCCGTATTTTTTAAGTAAAGCGAATATCCCCTTTCGAACCTTTGTACCGAGGTCAGCTGGCATCGATTTTTTTGGCGACAACCTATTTACCTCTGAACATGAAATAGCGAAAAACCCAAAAAGAGTTCAAGCCTTCCGTTCAGCAAGCTTAAAAGGCTGGCAGTTCGCGATGGACAATCCAGAAACCGTCATTAATTGGATTATTTCTCGCTATAAAAGCACCTACTCTCGTGACTTCTTAGAGTTTGAAGCCAATGCCATGTATACCCTAATTCAACCTGATCTGATTGAATTAGGGTACTTAAACCCTTCAAGGTGGCATAAAGTTGTCAAAGCCTACCAAGCTAGGAAAAAACTCGACGATAACTTCCAAATCGAAAACGCCCTGTATAAAAAACCTGAGGCATCAAACCATCTACACATTTTAATCGGACTTGCGATTGCAACGCCTATTCTTGTGATATTAGGCGGGTTTGCCCTCTTCGTTATCCGGACTAACCGAAAGCTAGACAATGCGCTTCGGGAAAGTTTAGCTGCTAGAGCGGAAGCGACCAAGCAAGCAAATTTAGACCCATTAACCAACCTTGCCAATAGACGTTTTTTTCAAAAGAAATTACAGCATCTATGCCAAATGGCGAAATCTAACAACACGCCTTTTGGTCTGTTCTACTTAGATTTAGACCACTTCAAAGAAGTTAACGACATCCACGGCCACAGAGAGGGAGACAATGTTCTTAAAGACGCTGGAGAGCGCTTGCAACGAACACTGCCTTCAAATTGTGAGCTGGCCCGCATTGGAGGCGACGAATTTACCATACTGATTCCGGGCATCGTGGATGAAGCCGCACTTGGCGACATTGCCAATAACGTTCTAAAAGCCTTCGAATCGCCCTTTCGAATTGGCGTTGAACAAGTATCTATTTCAGCGAGCATTGGTATCACGGCCTGCCCAAAAGACGCACAAGATGAATCCACTCTCTTACAGTTTGCGGACGAGGCAATGTACGCAGCAAAAAACTCAGGACGCAGGCAATATCATATTTTTTCCCAAGAATTGCATGCAATGGTGTTAGAACGCCAACATATACTCTCAGACATGCGACACGCCATTCCCCGTGGCGAAATGTACCTAAAGTACCAACCAATTCTGGATTTAAACGCACAAGAAATCGTCAAATTTGAAGCCTTGATCCGGTGGAACCACCCAACTAAAGGTGCAATCCCGCCAAGCATGTTTATTCCGTTGGCGGAAGAATCAGGTTTAATAGGCGTTATAGGCGACTTCGTTTTCAGCGAATCAATCTTACAATTGGCTAAGTGGCGTAAAACACTTTCACCCAATCTAGTCATGAGCATTAATACCTCGCCCTTTCAATATATGGAATCAGGTAAAAACCTTGAACGCTGGTTCCACCAGCTCGATCAACTGGATCTCCCTGGCGACGCCATCATATTCGAAATCACCGAAAACATGCTTATGCATCACTCTAGCAATGTGTCTGATCAGTTACTTGCACTAAGAGACAAAGGCATCAACGTCGCGTTAGACGATTTTGGTACAGGGTATTCATCACTCGCCTACCTTAACCGATTTGATATCGACTTTATTAAGATTGATCAATCTTTCATTCGTGATATGGAGAGTGGCGCGATGGCACAAGATCTTTGTGAAGCCATTGTTAGCATGGCTCATAAGCTAAACCTACACGTTGTTGCTGAAGGCATTGAAACCGAACACCAGATGAACCTACTCATCAAATATGGCTGCGACTTAGGACAAGGCTACTATTTTTCTTATCCATTGGAAGCTGATGCCGCAACAACACTCCTAGAAGAAGGTATCAACCTGCCAAATACTGAAAACACTGTATTTTGAGAAACGCTACGCTTAAGAAGATCTATGTTTTGAAAACCTATGCGCTTTAAAAGGCACAGCACCTCAAAAAACGTTAGACGACAAAAAAGTAGAAAGAAACACATATGAGAATGATTTTTATTATTGATTAATGAAAGTCATTACTCTATTATTAGTCTCAATTGAGATTCACTCTCGATTGTTTGATACGTAAACTTAGAAGCGACTTTAGCAGTAAACGGCCTCCGTTTACTGCTTTTTTTTGCCCATCATATCTGATCGAACCCTCCTTAATATGAGCATATCAATCGACCTCTGCAGATAAGATTTATGGAGGATTGTAAAAAACACCAATGAGAATGATTTTTATTATTGATTAATCGTCTATGATGTCTTAGTATTTATCTCGATTGAGATTCATTCTCGATTGTTTGATACGTAAACTTAGAAGCGACTTTAGCAGTAGGCGGGATTCCGCTTACTGCTTTTTTTTGCATAGAAGATAAGTGTTCGCACTCTTTAAGCGCTCAAAAGAAACTATCTAATGAGACTGAAGAAGCCACCTAACGAAAACTAAGAAGCCAATGGACCAAAGGCACCGACGCGCTCTTTCGCCTTTATGTAGAATTCGTTGTCTTCGACCTGATTGAGAAAACGCTGAATGTTTGGAAATTTATCCACCTCAACCGCTCTAGCAAGCGCTTGAACCGGAAAACTCATCTGAATATCCGCTGTCGTCATCCTCTCTCCCGCAAGCCAAGTTTGCTGTGACAACGTATCTTCAACAAGCTCAATCATTGGCTGCAAACGAGGGTTAACGAAATTCTCTTGTATTTTACCGCAGAGCCCCTTCGCTATCGGCCTAACAAAAAACGGCATGGGTTGTTTCGGCACCTTACTGAATATCAAGGTCATGACTAATAGAGGCATTAGAGAGCCTTCGGAAAAATGCATCCAATAACGATAGCTAAGCATGTCTTCGGCGGATACTGGACGCAAGCGCTTCTCATCATCATAACGGTCGCAGAGATACTCCAGAATCGCACCCGATTCGGCAATCACAATGCCATCGTCGTCCAGCACAGGGGCTTTACCTAATGCATGCACCTTCTTTAGAGACTCTGGCGCGGCAGACGAAGAATCACGTTTATAACGCTTAATCTCATACTCAAGCCCTAAACTCTCTAACGCCCAAGCAATTCGCTGTGATCGACTGTTTTCCAAATGATGAAGAGTAATCATGACGCTTTCCTTCAGTACGGGTTCTTGATATCAGGCAGGCCCAGTAGAGTTAGTCCTAAAACATACCTTGCTACCGATCTTACGAACATTGAACCATAAATGGATTAAAATCCGTCACCACAAGCCGTAATATCACAAAACATTCATTTTTAGAAAAGTCAGATACGCAAGAACGCTAAGTGGGAGACGGAGTAAGCGAAAACCAATCAGAAGTAGATTCACCAAGAACACTTGAGTAACACCGCGCAACACCTTATAATTCGCGGCCTATCCAAGACCGCCCTTAGCTCAGCTGGATAGAGCGCGCCCCTCCGGAGGGCGAGGTCGGAGGTTCGAATCCTCTAGGGCGGGCCATTTAATATTCTATAAGCTACTGATATTAGTATAATATTTCCCAGCTCTAAAAAATCTATTATTCCCTTTTCCTACAATATACCATTTATTATTTTCATTATAATGAGTCTTAAATGGAGATAGAATTACCAAAATTTTTATTTCATGGTAGTAGAGTTAAAAATATCACTCAACTTAGAGTTTCAAGTAATTGTCATGACTCCGCTCACCGAGATGCTGTTTATCTAACGGAGTCCTTGAATGTCGCGAGTTGTTATGGAACTGAAATTTATACAGTAGAACTCTTAGGCGACCCTGCATTTACATTAGATGTAAATGGGAGACTGAATCCGCATATGAGGTTCCGAGTTATGGAAGCAATGTTATCGATTGATCCCGATTTAGATATTGATAGCTTAAATGCTGCTAAATCTGCCGATGATATTTTTGAACAAGTTCAAACTCATTTTAGGCAAGAGCTCCAACTTAACGATACTTCTTTGATTAACCATGCTCTTTTAGAACACGGTATTTGGATGGTTTTTGGGTATATGCATCCTATGGCAGTTAGTGGATTACAAGATCGGGGTATTCAATATGCCTTACTTGATGTATCCAAATCTAATATTATTTCTTGTAATAGTTATGATTCAATTTGGCGCCGTGCTACAGATGCTGAGCGCCAAAAATGGAGGGTTTAAGAAGTAATGTTGGATACTGGATTTAGTCTTACTGCATCTTGTAAATGCTCAGGCGCTAAATGAGCATATCTCATTGTCATTATAATTGTAGAATGACTAAGAATTTTTTGAAGTGTGAGGATGTTTCCACCATTCATCATGAAATGGCTTGCAAATGTGTGCCTAAGAACTTGTGATGACTGACCTTGGGGTAACTTAATGCTGGTTGTCTTGAGGTATTTCCGAAATGATTTGATGCAGTCAAAGAATCTGCCATGAGTCTTCATATGTGTTTCAAGTTGCTTGAATAATTCTTCATTTATTGGAATGGCGCGTTTTTTCTTACTTTTCGTATCTGTAAAAACCACTTGCCCATTTTTTATGTGTTGTAGCTTGAGTCCTTCCGCTTCGCTCCAGTTGGTAAGCAAACCCTCGTAATCAGGCATACATGCTCATTACCTATCTTGTCTAAAGTAGATAGTAATTCTGTGATCTGATCAGATGTAAGCCAGCTAAGTTCTTTTTCACTGATTTTAATTGGACGCACACCTTTCAAGGGGTTACTGTAGGTGATTACTTGTGTCCGTTCTAACTCATTAAAAATAGCGTTGAGATAACCGAGTTCGTTGTTACACGTTTTGGCAGTGACTCCAGACTCTATCCTGCTAGATCGCTCTAACATGTAATTAGTAGGGCTGATTTTTTGAGCAATTGGACTGCCTAGTCGAATGTCTAGGGAACCTGCGAATAAGTCGGCAACATGAGACAATATCACCGACTTAAGCCGACCAAGATCCTAATCAACCATGAACCAACTCTCCTTCGCAGATACCGAATTCACCAGTAAACGCCGTAAAACCCGCAAAGAGCTTTTTCTGGGTCGTATGAATGAGCTGATTCCATGGCAAAAACTCGAAGCTCAAATAGAGCCCTTTTACCCGAAAGCAGGTAACGGGCGACGCCCTTACCCGCTTGCGACCATGTTACGTTACGCATTCACTTTATGCAAAACTGGTACAACATGAGTGATCCCGCGATGGAAGATGCTCTGTATGAGATAACCTCTATGCGTTTATTTTCAGGTTTGTCGTTAGAGGGTGCCATTCCTGATCACACAACCATCATGAACTTCCGTCATTTGCTTGAGATACATAAGCTTGGTCGTAAGCTCTTTAAAGAAGTGAATAAATGGTTATCTGACTCAGGAATCCACTTCAAGGAAGGAACCATCGTTGACGCGACGATTATTGAAGCGGCAAGCTCAACCAAAAATAAATCGAATGCGCGTGATCCTGAAATACATCAAACCAAAAAGGGAAATCAATGGTTCTTTGGACTAAAAGCACATATTGGTGTCGATGCAAAACGCGGCTTAGTGCATAGCTTTACTACTACACCCGCCAATGATCATGATCTAAACAAAATCCATGAGCTCATACATGGCGACGAGTCGTTTGTATCAGCCGACTCAGGTTACCGTGGTGTAGAAAAACGAGAGGAAACTAAAGGAAAGAAGCTGGATTGGTTGATTGCTGAAATGCCCAGTAAGATACGTGCTTGGAAGAAACGTCCTCGTATAAATAAGAACCCCATCCGAACAGAGTATTTAAAGGCCAGAATCAGAGCCAAAGTCGAGCACCCGTTTAGAATACTAAAATGCCAGTCTGGCTTCCGAAAAGTCGTCTACAAAGGCTTGTCGAAGAATGACAACAAGCTTGCCGTCTTGATACGATCTGCACGGGGTTAGTCCGTCGAGCGTCCCAAACAATGGGAGTAACAATCCCAAAATGGCGTTAAAAGCGCTCGAAATTTATGTTTATAGAGCGCAAATGCAAAACTTCAACGCTGAGCGACTAATAGACTGAGTTATTCGCAGGTTCCCTAAGCACTTCTCCTTGCTTTAATCTCGCGAAGCGTTTCAGCAAAACATGCGCTATCCATACATTCTTTTATCGCACGAGACATAAAGGCTTGTTCCGTTTCTGGTGCAAGGCCATCCAAAGGTGGATCTCTGTCTAAATTAGTGGGGAATGAATAGCCATCGGCAACCGCTTGAATTACCGCCTCGCCTTCTTGTTCAGTAAGTTGCTCACTATTACGCATTTGAAGAAGGATGGGGTAAACCGCATTCATCATCGCTTCTCGGTCAATGCTTTCCATTGTTTTACCAAATGCAGAAGAGACTTGCACTAGGTTCGCCGCACGGTAAACATCTTGCGTTGTATTAGTACCTGCAGCATGAAACAAAGCAGGATTAAAAAAGACCATATCGCCTTTTTCTAGTGCTAACTGAACAGCGTGCTCATCGAAGTATGCAATGATATCTGGATCGCGCCACGCAAGGTAGCCTAACTCATACTGGTGGGAATACGGTAAAAGTAATGTCGGACCTGACTCTACTGGCATGTCTGAATGTGCGATCATGCCCTGAAGAGTAAGCAGGCTCGATAACGTGTGTGTAGAACGCGGAAAGCCTTCCGCTACATCATTGGTTTGAAAACCGAGGTGATAATCACGGTGAGGTTTTTGCGCTTTTCCACCAGGAGGAACAATATTGACTTGTGAGGTAAGCTGCCAACCTGTACCCAGCCAAGATTCAGAGGCTAACCCTAATAGTGGGTTGGCATTGTATTTTACGAATACGGCTGGATCTCGTAGTGCGGACTTCTGTAGCGCGTTCCAAAGACGGCCATTTGCCCCCGCTTCGGCGAAATGATCAGCAACCTTTCGATTAGCAGACTCTTCTTTTAGCAAAGCATTAAAAACGACGGTTTGATCGTCTACAATGCTCAAATCTCGATACGCTTTTTTTATGACAAAAACGCCGGGGCCGTCAGAAAGTACTTTATGGAATTCAGCCATGACTGCTTGGCGGTTTTTCTGAGCAGCCGTGATAACACGTGATGCATCATACACCAGAACATTATGAACTACCGCACTTGAAAGCGAGTATTCACTGACATCAGTGCGCCTTTTAATTAAGGCATCAAGATCCTTTACGGATACATCCTGAGTGGAAAGAAAACATGTTTTCTCGTTCATACCGTACCTCGCTTTTTATTTTTCTAATGGCGGCTTCTTAATCTTATGAGATTCACGTAGCGCTAGTTCACCATCTAACTCTAAAGAGCTGACATCTCGATTCGTAATAGCTCGAATGGCTCACGTAATAATCCGACTCGTTGGAGGGCTGTACGAAGTAAGTTAGTAAGCACTGCTTGCGCCAAAAGGCACATTATCAAACCCTACGACACTCATTTGCGCATAGCCACCTTTAAGCTTGAGAGCATCAATCACACCAAAGGCGATGGTATCGTTCTCACAAAAAACGGCGTCAACACGTTCTACTATTGGCGTCTTATCAAGATAGCGACCAAATATTTCGGACGCTAGAAACTGATCGTATCGCCCTATTTCAATATGACGATCTAACGTAAAGCCACACTCTTTCAAGCGGGCTTCGTATGCGTCTTTACGTTTTAAATAGGTTGATGTGTTTTGCGGGCTGGAGAGGTAAGCAAACGTTTTAGCGCCTTCCTTAATACACAGGTCAGCGATCTGTTCACCAGCTTTAGTGTCATTTGTATTGATAACTAATGGCTCGTCAAGATAGCAATCACGAAACGCTACGACGAGTGGAATGCGAGTGATTTCTCGAGCGGTTGATATGAAGTCTTCGGTGAGTGTTGCCCCTAAAAAGATGACACCGTCAGCCTGATGCTGATCCGCAAGTTCGACAAACTCTGAGACATTATCGCCATGCGTAACATTGATAAGCAGAACTCGAAGGCCCTGCTTTTGAAGCGCAGACGTTAGTTTACCAAGCACTTTGATCACATTTTGGTTTTCAAAATGATCCACAACGACCGCGACGAGCCCAGTTCATTTAGTCGATAAGCTTCTCGCCAATAAATTAGGTTTGTAGCCTAGCTCTTTAGCCGCAGAACGGACTCTTTTTTTGACGTCTTCAGAAATAGGTTTGCCTAGGGTAAATGCACGAGATACTGTCCATCTTGATACTCCCGCTTTCTCCACCACTTCTGAAGCAGTTATTCGTGAAGAACATTTCATTTATTATTTTTATGTCTATTCTTAAACTGATTGAACTCGAATATAGTCTATTTTGAGCAATAATGCAGGAACCTAACAATTCACCACCGCGACACATTTATTCCATAAAAATATTTTTGGCATTTTTTGTTCTTTTTTTTGTTGGCGAGTTTTTTTTGCACACGAGTGCATACTTAACTCAACCACCCAATAATGTGGTTCCTGCTACATCACATAAACTAGGAGAATAACAATATGAAAAACTAGTGTTAGCATCTTTGATGGCATCGACATTAAGCCCAATGAGTTTTGCAGCTGATCTTCGAATCAGTGTATCAATGGCAACCTTTGATGATAACTTTATTGCCCTTCTTCGAAATGCAATCGAGAAACGTGGAGACGAGCTAGATAACGTCGAGCTTCAAGTTGAAGATGCGAAAAACGAAGTAGGTACTCAGCTAAACCAAATCCAAAACTCCATCGCTGCCGACGTTGACGCTATTATCGTCAGCCCTGTAGATACTGATGCAACAGTTTCTATGAATGATGACGCTCAATACACGAATATCCCACTTGTTTACGTAAACCATCAGCCAATCAACGTAGACTTACTTCCTGATAACCAAGCCTTCATCGCTTCGAACGAAATTGATTCTGGCACACTTCAAACTAAAGAAGTTTGTCGCCTAATGGAAGGTAAAGGCGAGATCGTTGTTCTAATGGGCGCATTGACTGACCAAACAGGTATTCAGCGTACTCAAGATATCTACGACGTTCTAGAAACAGACGAATGTAGCAACATCAAAATTGTTGAGAAACAAACAGGTCTTTGGCAACGCACTATGGCCAGTGACATCATGACAAACTGGTTGTCTGCTGGCGTTGAATTCGATGGCGTTATTGCAAACAACGACGAAATGGCGATCGTTGCAATTCAAGCATTGAAAGCCGTTAGTAAAGATATGGACAAAATCGTTGTCGCTGGTGTTGACGCAACACAAGATGCACTTCAAGCGATGCGCGAAGGCGATCTAGATGTCACTGTATTCCAGGATCCGGCGGGTCAAGGCGCAGGTTCTGTTGATATCGCTGTCAAATTAGCAAACGGTGAAGATGTACCTCAAGAAGTTTGGGTTCCATTTGAGCTTGTTGTTCCATCAAACATGGAAGACTACGCGAACCGTAACTAATCTGTTACTGAGAGCTTGTCACGTTTCATTTGAAATGGCGCTTCTTACCGAAGCGCCATTTTTTATATATCTGTTTTTTAAAGAAAAATCACTGATTTTAGGCGATTAAATTCGATTTACTTTGAATTATTGGCGGGTACATACTCTACTCGAGTTGATTGCACACGCGGGCAGTCAGGAAGCAGGGTTGCCTATCCACCGGAAGAGATAGGCGATGTAAATAATTGAAGGGATGATTCCATCTAAACCTGATCGAGATTTCTCATGCAACCCCTGGCATTAAGGTCAATAATTAAGACCGTAATACCAACCAATATGAGAATAATTAAAAATGAGCAACCAACCTTTTCAACTCGCTGCCTGTGCAGAAATGTTGTGGAATGACAAGCCAATTGAATGGCGCGCTTCCCGTCTTCATGAAATGGGATTTGGCGTAGGTCTTTGGAACTGGCCAAACCACGATCTGACTAAACTAGAAAAGACTGGCGCGACCTACACCATCATGAACGGTTATTTAGAAGGCCGTCTGGCAGATGATGAAGGCGCAGACATGCTATTAAAGTCAGCCACTGAAACGATTGTCGTAGGTAAAAGATTAGGCGTTCACCGTCTAAACCTACACGGCACAGGTCTTGGCGATGGCGGCATTCCTATCTGGCAACACGAACGTGTTTCTGGCTCTATGTGGTTAAAAGCACGCGACACATTGAACCGTATCTGTGACCTAGCAGAGAAAGAAGGCGTTGTATTTACGCTTGAGAATCTAAACTTGCTAGACCACCCTGGTTGCCCATTTGGCGCGACAGAAGACGTGCTTGCACTTGTTTCTTCTATTAACCGCCCTGAACTACGCATTAACTTAGACCTATACCATACGCAAATTGACGAAGGCGACTTAATTCGCTGGTGCGAAAAATGCCTACCTTGGATCGGTGAAGTTCAAGTTGCTGATAACCCAGGTCGTTGTGAGCCAGGCACAGGTGAAATCAACTACGCTGGCGTGGCTAAAGGCTTGTACGACATGGGCTACCGTGGCCCTGTTGGTATGGAAGCCTTTGCTAAAGGTGATGATGAAGCGGCGCTTGAAGCATTCCGCTCTGCATTCACTCTGGACGTTTAATTTTTCTTCGGCTATACGCACAACAATTCAGCGTGTAGCCAAACTCATTGATACTTAGAAACCAAAACAATGACAAAAAAAAGTAGCTAATCTAGTTCTAGTCGGCGCAGGTCGCATGGGTTCTCATCACGCAGAAAACGTTGCATTTCGCATGACAAATGCCAACCTATACGGGATTCTTGATATGAATCTTGAAGGTGCCAAAGCATTAGGCGAGAAATTAGGCTGTGAATACATTACTGATAGCCAAGAAGAAATCGCAAACAACCCAGATATAGACAGTGTAATCATCGCTTCTCCAGCACGCTTCCACGCACCTATTGCTGAGTATTTTGCATCTAAAGGCAAACACGTATTCTGTGAAAAGCCAGCAGGCCTGGCCTAACACTAGAAGAAATTGACGCTGGGATCGTGCATTTTCAGACGCAAAAACTCAAATCGTTAACGGCTCTATCGGTACACCACAGCAATTACGTTCTTTGACTCGTGATCCAGGTCCATGGGGCGGCGATCCTTTCAAAATCCCTACTTGGACTATTTTCTACGAAACATTGATCCACGACTTCGACACACTATTGTGGTTGAACGAAGGCGCAAAAGTAACTGAAGTACGCGCATTGGCTGATGCTCTAGTTCGTCCAGATGCACAAGAGCACGGTCATTTAGACGTTGCAACAGTTACTCTTCGTTTTGACAACAGTGCTTTCGCTGTCGCTGAAGCAAACTTCTGTGCAATGTACGGCTACGATGTTCGCGCTGAAGTTCTTGGTTCTGGCGGCATGGTTCAAATGGGCGATGTTCGTAAATCAAACATGACTTTGATGGACAAAGACGGTTCGAAAGACGATACATGGCGCATGGATTCAGACATCTTCGCTGATGCCTACACTGCTCAAGTAAGCGCTTTTGCTACTGCAATCCAAACGGGTAAAGTAGAAGGCCCTACAGGTATTGACGCTCGCCGCGCACTTGAAGTAGCGCTTGCATGTATCGAGTCTAAGAAGACGGATGCAGCAGTAGCGACATCTATCTAATCGATTTCTCTGGAAGCCGGGTTCTAAACTTTTAAGTTAACAAGGCTTTATTTGCACTGCTTGGATTCATCCTCGCAGTGCATTTTTTTTGCGTAACGAAAAATACAGTCAAACTATTAAAGCAACAGCATTAGTCATATTGCAAAAACGAAATAAATGTTCTAAAAATATTGTTTTAGAATGGACGTTGGTTTAATGTAGTTGACTAAACCCAAACCATATTCGCACAATAAAAATTCCCAGGGAGTTACGGCATGTCCCACTTGCTATCTAAGAAGCGCGTCTCTCCAGACAGCTCAATGACTCAAAACATCACTCCAGAATCTGCAAAGTGGACTTATGTCGGCTTTGAAGCACACACATTAAAAGCTGGACAAAACTTTGAAATCGCAACGGAATCGAACGAAGTTTGCGTGGTTCTGCTTGGCGGTAAAGTAAATGCATCGACCAACGAAAACAGTTGGGACGACATCGGCGACCGTGAATCAGTCTTCGATCTAAAAGCACCGTTTGCAGTCTACGCGCCAGCACAAGATACCATCAAGATCACTGCCATTAGCGACATTGAGCTTGGTGTTTGTAAAGCACCAAGTAAAGGCAACTACTCTGCTCGACTCATCCGCCCAGAAGACTGCCAATTCGAGACACGCGGAGTGGGCACAAATACACGCCACGTTTGCAATGTTCTCTTCGGTAACCTAGCGGCAGACAGCCTACTCGTTTGTGAAGTTGTCACACCAAGTGGAAACTGGTCAAGCTACCCTCCTCATAAGCACGACCAAGATGCCGCTCCTGCAGAAACGCAACTAGAAGAAACCTACTACCACAAGATTGATCCGCCACAAGGCTTTGTCTTCCAGCGTGTTTACAATGACGATCGCAGTCTAGATGAAACCATGTCCGTTGAAGATGGTGATGTGGTCATGGTTCCAGAAGGCTATCACCCAGTTGGTGTACCGCATGGCTACCAATCCTACTACTTAAATGTGATGGCTGGCCCTTCTCGTAACTGGATCTTCCACAATGACAAAGATCATGAGTGGATCATCGAGCGAGACAAAAAGACACTTGCTGAGCAAGCTACTAAGTAGCCAAGCACAAGCAAGTACTTATTAAAAAGTACGCGTAAGAAAGTACTTGTTAAAAAGCCTCTCGCAAAAGCGCCATAAAAAAAGCCAAACAGACAGTTTGGCTTTTTTTGCTCTCTATTTAACTTACTAACGCATTTAACTGGCTAAATCACCTAACTTATTCAGTCGGCGCTACTCGCACTTTGCTCACGGCGATCCAATTCGTGAGCTAACCCGATTGTTAAGGACTGCGCCAAACAAAGAGAGGAAGAAAGTGATCGAAACGAATCAATTTCGGCCTCTTTCACAACAAACGAGACCGACGCTATCGAGGCCAATGGACTAATTTGGTTATCCGTAATCACAATCAATGGAACGCCTTTAGCGGCGGCCTCACGGGCAACTGATTGCGTCTCCTCCGCATACGGTCTAAAACTCACCGCAATCAATACGTCATTTTGATCCAACGTACTCGCTTGCTCTTTATACATACCACCGACGCCATCCACCAAATAGGCTTTTCGATCAATGTGACGAAAAGCATAAGCAAAGTAACTTGCTACGACAAAGGCACGACGAACACCTACAATATGCGCAGCATGTGCGTCCGCAAGTATATCGATCGCTTTCTCAAGTTCCGCAGATGAAGTTGTTTCAGACAAGTGCTGAAGGGCAAGAGAGTTCCCTTCAGAAAAACGCTTGAGCAGACGGTGTGGGGATTGCTCTTGCTCCTCAACACCCTTGGCGCTGCGAGCCATACGGATTCGATCTTGATAGTTCGGCGACTCTTCCATCAAACTCTGCTGAAAGAGCTTCTGCATCTCGCTGAAGCCTCTAAAGCCAAATGAGTTAGCAAACCTAACCCACGTCGAAGGATGAACGCCTGCCTGCTCTGATAACACCGCAACCGTACCAAATGCCACATCGCTTGGAGAATCTATGACAAACTCAGCAACTTGACGTAAACGCTTACTCAAGGTGGGGTGCTCTTTTTTGATTACTTCGTTTAATTCTGACAGAGATTTCAGCGTATTTTCTGATGGCATACAACACTCACTTATTTCTTAATTTTAATATTACGCAACGGCCATCCTTTCCTATTTTCACCAATACTCTTAGAGACGCACAGTCAAAAACCTATCGGGTAGGCGCACTATCGCAGCCCAAGCTTTCGTTACATTGACCTGAGGCGCTTAGCAAACTGCCACACCTCTAATTATCAGTTGCATTTTTAGAACAAAAATTCTAACTTAGATCTATATAATATGTCTAATTATACATTTGTTCGAAATATTTTAATAAAAATAGGTAATTAACGTGAACGAGTCCGAATACAAGTTCTTCCTTCCTCTTTGGCGTCGAATCGCCGTGACCTTATTTTGTGCTGGCTGGAGCGTGCTAGAATGGCTAGGCGGCAATTCTTTTTGGGGAATCATCTTCACAGGACTTACGTTTTACTGCCTTTGGAAGTATCTATATACATTTGACGAAAACACACCTTCTGACGAATAGAACAACCTGAATAAACAACAAATAAAAAGCCCTCAATAGAAATACTGAGGGCTTTTTTATGAGCTCAATCTTATCTTTTATCGTGAAAATCCCAAGCGACTAACCGAATAACCAAGCAGCTAAACGCACATCAATTTGCATATTTTTAACATTAAACCGCAATGGAAACGCACGCTAGGATGCTTACAAGAAACCGTTGTAACAAGTCGCAACAAGCAAACCACAAACAAAATCGTTCAAAATTCAAACAGAAAGAAATATTTTAGAATAGATATTCCATTATTCAAAGTATTGATAGGAGCGCCAACCTTGGATCAAAAATATTTGTTAACCATCTGTTTTTTATTACATTTTAATATCAACAAAAAAGCAAGAAAAAACTTAATAAAAAAGTATTTTCCAAAAAGTTGATAAAATAGAACAAACATTCTAATCTAGATTTCACATAATAACACTAACAATAGATTTTGACCCTTTGTGCAAGAGCGCACTTAGACAGAAATCCCACAATTTAGCTGACACGGGAGAATGTGCACCATGCCCAGCGATAAAAACTTAGATTTAATATGTCTCGGCCGTGCTGCGGTAGACATCTACGCAGAACAGATTGGTAGTCGTCTAGAAGACGTTTCGAGCTTTGCTAAATATCTTGGTGGTTCATCAGGCAATATGGCGTATGGAACAGCTCGTCTTGGTTTAAAAAGCGCAATGCTCACACGCGTTGGTAATGAGCATATGGGACGTTTTGTAAAAGAAGAGTTAGACCGTGTTGGCGTAGATACTAGCCATCTGATTACAGATAACGAGCGCTTAACTGGCCTTGTTGTTCTCGGCATAAAAGATCAAGATACTTTCCCCCTTATTTTCTACCGTAATGACTGCGCAGACATGGCCGTTAGCGAAGATGACTTCGACGCGGACTTTATTGGTTCTGCTAAAGCGCTTGTCATCACGGGCACTCACTTCTCCACTGAAAGCACGTATGCAACCAGTAAAAAAGCCATTGAATATGCGAAGGCAGCGGGCACTAAGTGTGCTTTAGATATTGACTATCGACCTGTTCTTTGGGGGCTAACAAACCCAGGTGATGGCGAGACTCGCTTTATCTCAAACGACGAAGTTTCGGCTCATATGCAATCGATTTTGGGTGATTTTGACCTGATCGTCGGTACGGAAGAAGAAGTACACATTACAGGTGGAAGCACTGACACGATCACCGCCCTTAAAAAAATCCGAGAATTGAGCAACGCAACCATTGTCCTAAAATTAGGCGCCCTTGGTTGTACTGTACTTGAGGGAGGTATTCCTGAGAGTGAAAACGACTTTGAAGTATTTACAGGTGTTCGCGTCGACGTACTGAACGTATTAGGTGCTGGCGATGCCTTTATGAGTGGTTTCCTTCGCGGTTGGATCAGAGAAAAATCTCCAGAACAATGCTGTGCTTATGCAAACGCATGTGGTGCTCTAGTTGTCTCCCGTCACGGCTGCGCACCTGCGATTCCAAGCGCAGAAGAGCTAGATTACTACTTAGAACACGCTCATGAAATTGCACGCCCAGATCTTGATACTGAGTTAAACCACCTTCACAGAGTAACCACTGAGCGTCTTCCTTACGATTGGCAGGACCTCTGTATCTTTGCATTCGACCATCGTAAGCAACTGTTCGACATGGCGAAAGAAGAAGGTGTCGATCCGTCTCGCGTCAAACCACTAAAACGCTTATTAGTTAAAGCATTAAACGTTGGCATTAAAGAAATCGGTGATAGCCAATACGGCGTACTGATTGACGACACTTACGGTCAAGATGCATTAAACGACGTAACAGGTCAAAACATGTGGATTGGCCGTCCGGTTGAACTACCAAGCTCTCGCCCTATCGAACTTGAAGGCGGCCGTAGCATTGGCTCTCGACTAAAAACGTGGCCTAAAGAGCATATCGTTAAATGTTTGGTGTTCTACCACAACCAAGATGAAGCGGATCTTCGTGCCGCTCAAGAACGTCAAGTCATCGAGTTATACAAAGCATGCTGTGCATCTGGTCACGAACTGTTGTTGGAGTTAATTCCACCACGTGACAAAGAATTCGACGATACCGTTTACACCCACTCTGTCCAGCGTTTCTACAATCTAGGTGTTCGTCCAGACTGGTGGAAACTGCCACCGCAAACACCAAGCAACTGGGCTGAGATCACAAAAATCGTTGATCAGTTCGACTCGCACTGCCGCGGCGTCGTCATGCTTGGTCTAGACGCTCCGATGGATGAGCTACAGCAAGGCTTCAACAACAGTGCCGGTTTTGACATTGTTAAAGGTTTCGCGGTTGGTCGCTCTATCTTCGGTGCACCAAGTCGCGAATGGTTAGCGGGACGCTACAACGATGAACAGCTTATTGAAGCCATTGTCTCTAACTACTTAGAGTTGGTTTCTTACTGGAAAAAACGCCAATCTGCATAGATTGAGGAAGCAGAAAGATGAAAACAATTAAACTCACTATGGCACAAGCGCTCGTGCGCTATTTGATGGCTCAAAAAGTACAAACCAACGACGGCGTTCAACCTATGTTCGCCGGTGTTTGGGGTATCTTTGGTCACGGCAACGTAGCAGGGTTAGGCGAAGCGTTACACGAAGTAAAAGAAACGCTACCAACCTACCGAGCTCATAATGAACAGGGCATGGCTCATGCTGCCATTGCTTATGCGAAAGCTCATAATCGTCGTCAGATGATGGCATGTACCACTTCTATTGGCCCAGGTGCGGCTAATATGGTGACCGCCGCTGCATTGGCGCACGTAAACCGTTTGCCCGTTTTATTCCTTCCGGGTGACACGTTTGCAAATCGCACTCCAGATCCGGTACTTCAACAAGTTGAGAGCTTCGGTGACCCAACCATTAGTACCAACGATTGCTTCCGTCCGGTAAGCCGTTACTTTGACCGAATCACTCGCCCAGAGCAGATTATTACAAGTTTGCCACAAGCAATGCGAGTACTGACGGACTCGGTTGATTGCGGCCCAGTAACACTTTGCTTGAGTCAAGATGTACAAGCAGAAGCTTACGATTTCCCAGAAAGCTTCTTTGATGAAAAAGTACACCGTGTACGTCGTCAAGGCGCCGATACCTTTGAATTAGATGAAGCCATTGCGACACTAAAAGCCGCTAAAAACCCGATTATCATTTCAGGTGGTGGCGTTCACTATTCAGAAGCTTACTCAGAGCTGCACGAATTTGCCGAAAAACACGGCATTCCTGTCGCAGAGACGCAGGCAGGCAAAGGCTCCATTGCTTGGAATCACCCAAATTACGTCGGTGCCATCGGTGTAACAGGTTCCAATGCCGCTAACCAATTAGCGCAGAAAGCCGATGTTGTACTCGCAGTGGGCACGCGTCTTCAGGACTTTACAACAGCATCACGTACCCTGTTTGGTAACCCTGAAGCGACACTAATTCAACTTAATGTTGCGGCCTTTGATGCCATAAAACACAACGCTCAATCACTGGTTGTCGATGCAAAGCTTGGACTACAAGCTTTGAGCTCAGGGTTAGAGAGTTGGTCTGCACAAAGCGGCTGGTTAGCAGAAGGTCAAGATGCGATTGCAACGTGGAATCAGTATTACGACAAAGTAACCGCTGCTGAAGGCGTAGAAACGCGAACAGGCTTACCTTCTGACGCGCAAGTACTGGGCGCTGTGAAGCGTCATGTCAATCCAAATGACGTTGTTGTCTGTGCGGCAGGTGGATTACCAGGTGATCTTCATAAGTTATGGCGCACAGATCAAGCTAAAGGCTACCACGTGGAATATGGCTACTCCTGCATGGGTTATGAGATCGCAGGCGGGTTAGGCGTCAAAATGGCGAACCCTGATAACGATGTCATTGTTGTCGTTGGTGATGGTTCATACATGATGATGAACTCTGAGCTTGCCACCAGCGTAATGATGGGACACAAGCTTATCGTCGTTGTCCTTGATAACCGTGGTTACGGCTGTATCAACCGCCTGCAAAACGCAACCGGTGGTGCACCATTCAACAACTTGTTGGAAGACTGTGTGACGATCGAGGGTGGCGCACCAAAACTTGATTTCGCTGCTCACGCTGCTGCAATGGGAGCGACTTCTGAAAAAGTAGGCTCTATTGCCGAACTAGAACAAGCAATGGCGCGTGCAAAAGCCGCTGATAGCACTTACGTCGTCACGCTTGATACAGACCCCTATTTAACAGCCGATGGTGGTTTCTGGTGGGATGTTGCTGTACCTGAAGTGTCAGTTCGTACAGAAGTCAACACAGCTCGCGAGAACTATGTCGACGCTAAAAAGAAACAACCTTACTAACTTACACAGTAAAACGACTATACGTCTAAGAATAATAAGCTGGAGAATGAATAATGAGTGTTCGCCTAGGTATTAATCCACTATCGTGGACCAACGACGACCTTCCTACACTTGGAGCGGGTACGCCCCTTGAAACATGCCTTTCTGAAGGCAAGCAAGCGGGGTTCAGCGGCTTCGAACTAGGCCAGAAATTCCCACGTGATCCTGAAGTACTAGACCCAATTCTAAAAGAACATGGCTTGGACTTGGTATCTGGTTGGTTCAGTGGAGAGCTTCTAAGCCGCAGCGTAGAAGAAGAAATTGAGGCCATTAAACCTCATTTGCATCTGCTAAAAAGCTTAGGCGCTAAAGCAATGGTTTACTGTGAAGTAACAGGCTGTATTCACGGAGACATTGATACTCCTCTGTCACACCGCCCTCGCCTAACTGAGGAGCAAATTGCAGAGCTCGGTGAAAAGCTAACGAAAGTGGCAGATTTCACGCTATCTGAAGGTGTTCAAATCGCGTATCACCACCATATGGGTACTGTGATACAAACGGAAGAAGAAGTGGATCTGCTGATGAAGCACACCGGCCCTTCTGTTGGACTATTGCTTGATACTGGCCACATGACGTTTGCTGGCGGAAGCCCATACGCGGTACAAGAGAAGCACGCTGATCGTATTAACCACCTTCATTGTAAAGACATGCGTCCCGAGATTCTAAAAGATGCTCTTAATCGAGATCTTCCGTTCTTGCGAGCAATGCTAAATGGCGCCTTTACAGTCCCAAGCGATGGTTTTATCGATTATGGCCGCCTGTTCAAACAGTTAAAAGCAAGTAACTACTCTGGTTGGTTAGTGGTAGAGGCGGAGCAAGATCCATCTGTTGCGCATCCTCTTACCTACGCAACATTGGGCGCAAATGGCCTGAAGAATTTTTGCCAAGAAGCTGACTTAGAACTAATCGACTAAATTAACAAGCGCAGCGCACTAACAGTGTGCTGCCAAAACAATAAAAGGTACTCAAATGGAAACTTTAGGAAACTATACCAATGGTCAGCACGTCGCTAACCAAAGTGGCCGCCTAGGGAACCTGCGAATAACTCAGTCTATTAGTCGCTCAGCGTTGAAGTTTTGCATTTGTGTTCTATAAACATAAATTTCGAGCGCTTTTAACGCCATTTTGGGATTGTTACTCCTATTTTTTGGGACGCTAGACGGACTAACCCCGTGCAGATCGTATCAAGACGGCAAGCTTGTTGTCATTCTTCGACAAGCCTTTGTAGACGACTTTTTGGAAGCCAAACTGGCATTTTAGTATTCTAAACGGATGCTCGACTTTGGCTCTGATTCTGGCCTTTAAATACTCTGTTCGGATGGGGTTCTTATTTATACGAGGACGTTTCTTCCAAGCTCGTATCTTACTGGGCATTTCAGCAATCAACCAATTCAGCTTCTTTCCTTTAGTTTCCTCTCGTTTTTCTACACCACGGTAGCCTGAGTCGGCCGACACAAATGACTCGTCGCCATGTATGAGGTCATGGATTTGGTTTAGATCATGATCATTGGCGGGTGTAGTAGTAAAGCTATGCACTAAGCCGCGCTTTGCATCGACACCAATATGTGCTTTTAATCCAAAGAACCATTGATTTCCCTTTTTGGTTTGATGCATTTCAGGATCACGCGCATTCGATTTATTTTTGGTTGAGCTTGCCGCTTCAATAATCGTCGCGTCAACGATGGTTCCTTCCTTGAAGTGGATTCCTGAGTCAGACAACCATTTATTCACTTCTTTAAAGAGCTTACGACCAAGCTTATGCTTCTCAAGCAAATGACGGAAGTTCATGATGGTTGTGTGATCAGGAATGGCACCCTCTAAAGACAAGCCTGAAAATAAGCGCATAGAGGTTATCTCATACAGAGCATCTTCCATCGCGGGATCACTCATGTTGTACCAGTTTTGCATAAAATGAATGCGTAACGTAACATGGTCGCAAGCGGGTAAGGGCGTCGCCCGTTACCTGCTTTCGGGTAAAAGGGCTCTATTTGAGCTTCGAGTTTTTGCCATGGAATCAGCTCATTCATACGACCCAGAAAAAGCTCTTTGCGGGTTTTACGACGTTTACTGGTGAATTCGGTATCTGCGAAGGAGAGTTGGTTCATGGTTGATTAGGAATCTTGGTCGGCTTAAGTCGGTGAGATTGTCTCATGTTGCCGACTTATTCGCAGGTTCCCTAGACAATCCACATGTAATCCCCTCTAAGTCTAATACGTTACTACAACAATAGCATTGCGCTACTCAAGCCGACATTGATGCTATAAGATCTTTCTACAAAGATTGTGTATCAGGCCTGTTCTTATAAAGAAGCGGCATATAAGAAGGCATATGTGCATTGAACCTTGGTACGACGTAATACAATCCTCATTAAGGCTATTTAAAAAATGAAAAAAAGCTTGGGTCAAGTCAGCGACACTGATCTTAGAACGCTTAGGATATACAGGGCTGTGGTCGAATGCGGCGGCTTCGCTGCCGCAGAAGTAGAGCTGAACATCTCGCGGGCGGCCATCAGCATTGCTATGTCCGATCTCGAAACCCGCCTAGGTTTCAAGCTCTGTCAACGAGGCAGATCTGGATTTTCTCTAACTAGCGAAGGACAACAAGTCTATGACTACTCTCTTCAGCTCCTGTCTTCAATCGAGAATTTTCGAACGCAAGTAAACGCACTGCATTCGAACCTTAAAGGTGAACTGAATATAGGCATTACTGACAATTTAGTGACCATGCCTCATATGAAAGTAACCGACGCTCTCGCGCGTCTTAAGGAAAAGGGCCCCGACATCACGATTAATATTCGCATGATTCCTCCCACTGAGATCGAGCGAGGTGTATTGGACGGACAACTTCATATCGGAATTATTCCCGATCTAAAAATCATTGCCGGACTAGACTATCACTCCTTATATGAAGAGCGCTCTCAGTTGTATTGCAGTCGTCTGCACCCCCTTTTTAATGTTGATGATCATGCACTTTCAAACCTTACCATCGCCAACTACGATGCTGTCGTACCAGCCTATGCCCAAACACCCGAAATAAAAACGCTGTTACAAGCATTAAACGCAAAGGCAACGGCAACCGACAGAGAAGGGATCGCTTTTCTATTATTGACGGGTAAGTTTTTAGGTTATCTTCCAGACCATTATGCGGAACGATGGGTTCAAAAAGGAGAAATGTCGAGCCTCGCTCCAGACACATTCTGCTACCACACAAAAATATCAGCCATCACTCGCACCAACGGTACAAAAAACCTTGTTCTGAACACCTTTTTGGACGAACTGATGGCTGAGTAATCGCACTTTTTACTGCAGGAAAAAATTAAGAAGATTTTAAAATGATATTTCGTTGACCCACTCCATTATCTACATTAGTTTTTCTGTGTAGAGCCAACGATATAGAAACCTGATCTGTGTATCGTCTATCGCGTTGTTTGAACCGCTGGAATGCGGCTCAGTTGTAATATCGACAATCATGGCACTCCCGTCACTTATTCTCTCTTTGGCTCACAATAAGAAGACAAGCAACAAAAAAAATAATACATTTCCGCAGGGTAGTCCTTAGTATGAATATCTCTTTTGAAGCTCAAAAAACGCTAAAACGTATTATTGCAGAGCTGAATTTAAGCCATCTAAAACCCAAACAAAAATCCGACTTTTTAACTAGGATCGAACAAGGGTTTGAACCACTATTTACACAACTATTTCCGCTCTATGGCGAACGCTACGACTTGCACTTTCATTTGGCTACTCTCTTTCAAGCCTTTGCCGACTTTTCGACTAAGCGCCGCCCAGCAAAAATTAAAGACTCAGATCCAAACTGGATAAAATCCAATAAAAATGTCGGTATAGCAGTCTACGTTGACCAGATCGCCGACGACCTTAGCTCCTTAATAGATAAAGTCCCTTACTTCAAAGAGCTGGGCGTAAACTACGTGCATTTAATGCCGCTTTACCTAGCACCGGAGGGCAACAGTGATGGCGGCTATGCCATTTCTGACTACCGCACCGTGTCTCCCAATTTGGGCACAAATAAAGACTTAAAAGAGCTGGCAGCAGCACTACATAAAAACGGAATAAGAATGGTATTGGATTTTGTATTCAACCATACATCCGACGAGCATGAGTGGGCACTAGAAGCCAAAAAAGGCAACCTAGAATACCAAGACTACTATTATTTCATGAGCGGTCAGGAAGCCAACGAGTTCAATCAAACCGTGCGCGAAATTTTCCCTCAAGTTCGTCGTGGTAGCTTCACTTATATGCCGGAAATGGATCAGCACGTGTGGACAACATTCAATTCGTTTCAATGGGACCTTAACTATAAGAACCCAGCTGTCTTTGTTGCCGTTGTAGAAGAAATGCTGCATCTCATTTTAAACGGTTGTGATGTGCTGCGATTAGACGCTCTTGCTTTCGTTTGGAAAGAGAAATGGACCGTCTGCGAAAACCTGACCAAAGCACACAATCTAATCAAAGCCTTTAAAGCCTGCCTTGATATTGCTGCTCCCGAGGTCGTCTTTAAGTCCGAAGCCATTGTTCACCCAGATGAGGTTAACAAATACATAGGCTCAGATGAATGTACCCTTTCCTACAACCCGCTTGTCATGGCACTGCTCTGGGAAAGTCTTGCAACTCGAAAAACACCGCTCCTCTATTCTTCAATGGAACGCAGTTTTACCATTCCTAACGACACGGCTTGGATTAATTACATTCGCTGTCACGATGACATCGGCTGGCTTTGGGATGACGAAGTATCTGGTCGCCTGGGTATCAACGGGTACGATCATCGCCTGTTTCTAAATCAGTTTTACACTGGACAGTTTGAAGGATCGTTCGCAGCGGGCGTTCCCTTTCAAGCTAACCCAACCACAGGGGATTGTCGGGTTTGCGGAACATTAGCCTCACTCGTTGGCGTCGAAAGTGCAATTAATAGTGGCAATGAATTGTTATTGGAACATGCATTGCGACGCATCAAACTATTAAATGGTATTAACTTCGCCCTCCCCGGCATCCCGCTTCTCTATCAAGGTGATGACTTAGGCGTACTTAATGATGATACTTACCTACAAGATCCTGATAAAAAAGAGGACAGTCGTTGGGTACAACGTAAGAAACTAACCGAGTCTGATTTCACAATGGCATTAGACGCCTCAACACCCCAAGGGAAAATCGCCCAACTGGTTCGAGGTATGATAAAAGTGCGTCAAGAGAACACCATTTTTGCTGCTGATGAATTCGAGTTAATTCATTTAAACTCAGAACACTTATTTGGTTTTATTAGAAAAACAGACGATCAACGCTTGCTGACCATAGCCAACTTTAGTGAGCATCCGATTTTCCTAGATGGTCCTCTTTCTCGATACCTACATTGCAATCAAGCTAAAGACCTAATTACGAACGAGGTCGTCGATTTGCCTAACTTAAACATTATCGAGCCACTTGCAGTGCATTGGTTTATAAACTAACTCTCCCTCCCTTAAATCGCACTTGTGTTAATACACATTGCTTTTTAAGGGAGAGAAATATGAGTTGCAGCAAGGAAGATACGATACTCAAACAAAAACGCCGATCTAAAGGTATTCAGGCTTACAATAATGTCTTAGACTAAAAGACAGTTGCAAAGAGGTTGCTAACGTGCAGCTTTTATGCGGGTATGTCTGGATGCTAACCTGTTATTCCCAATAACTTAAAGTTATTAAGGCTTTGATATGGCAATAGGCTGGCTTACCATAATCGGTTACGTAATGAGCGCTCTATTTGCGCTTGCGTTTGTCCTATTATGGGTAAAAACACGCTCAAGCAGCAGTTTAAAAACATTGCCCTCGTTGCAATCTGCCTTTGACATACCTAATACCCCCGTTTGCATCACCTCTCCTCAAGGAGACATCAGGTTTTGTAACCTCGCATTCGCAGACCTACTCCATCGCTCAATTGAAGGCCTTCTCGACACGTCTTTAGAGCAACTTCAACTAGAAGCGGGCAATGACGACTTTATCAAGCAAATAGACACAAGTAATCCAAACGCCTCTAAGAAGTATGAAATCTGGTATCTTGAGAATGCGCAAAGTGAACCTATCTACTTCGAAATTCATTCCGCAAAAATATCCGAAGGTCATATTTATTTTGCTCAGCCCGTTACCCATTTCAAAGAAAAGGAATACGAGCTTGTTGAAGCTGACGCTCGGATGAACGAGGCCTTAAAGGTCACTAATATCGGTGTTTGGGAATGGGATATTGAGAAAGACGTCTGGTTTGCAACGCCGTCCTACTTCACCATGTTGGGTTATAGTCCCATCGATGGCCTTGGTGATCGACAAAAAGAACTGGCAAAAATACACCCTGATGACCGAGAGGATGTCCTCAATACCATAAAAAGCGTACTGAACGGCGCCCGAACATCCTACCATTATCAATGTAGAATTTGTCACGCTAATGGAGCTTATCGGTGGATAGGTGTTCGCTGTACGGTCACAGAAATGAACGATGATGGTAAACCATCGAGAATGCTTGGCGTTCGAATCGATATAGATGCGCTCAAGAAAACTCAGCAACAAGTCGAATGGCTTGCTAAACACGACTCACTTACACAGCTACCAAATAGAGCGTCCTTGTTCGATTTTTTCCAAAAGTGCATTGACCATGGCACAGATAGAATGGCGCTTCTATTTGTTGATCTAGATAGATTCAAAAATGTGAATGACACATTAGGACATAGAATTGGGGACCAATTGCTAGTCGCCGTCGCTAAGAGAATGCTGTCGACTATCGCCGAGGGCTCATGTGTTGTGCGTCAAGGCGGCGATGAGTTTATCATCCTACTGCCTAACACCTCAGAAAGCGATGCTCAAAAAGTGGCAACAGATTTAAGGATGGCGCTGTCTAAACGTTTCCAGTTAGAACAACATCAATTGATCATTACGCCATCCATCGGCATCAGCTTATACCCTAAAGATGGAAGAGACTTAGACACCTTATACAAGCGTGCAGATACCGCGATGTATAGAGCAAAGCAAAGCGGACGCAATCGTTTTGCTATGTTTACACAGGAAATGCAGGCACATTCTACGCGGGTGCTACTGATCGAAAATGCCCTGCATTCCGCGCTGGAAAACAACGAACTATCATTGCACTATCAACCCCAATTTTCGTTATCAGATAAAAAGCTTGTTGCCTCAGAGGCTTTAATTCGCTGGAACAGTCATTCATTAGGGCGTGTTTCTCCTGGCGAGTTTATTCCCATTGCTGAAGACAGCGGTCAAATTGTTGCAATTGGAGAATGGGTTATAACCGAATCGATAAGACAAATAAGAGAATGGATTGACTTAGGCTACCCACCACTCAAAGTTGCAATCAATCTATCGTACGCGCAATTTCAGGAGCCTGATCTTGCAAATTTCATTGCCCAAACATTAGAAGCCTGCCGAGTACCTTCTTCACTTCTTGAACTTGAGCTGACAGAACGTATTGCCATGGACGACCCTGAAAGCGCCATTGAAGTTATCAACGCTTTCCACGATATTGGCCTTGAAACCTCCATTGATGACTTTGGAACAGGTTATTCGTCATTGAGTTATCTACAGAAGTTACCTGTTTACAAGCTCAAGGTAGATCAGTCGTTTGTAAGAAACATGATCAATGATGAGAATAACCTTTCCATTGTCAGTGCAATCATCGCGTTAGCGAAAAAGCTAGGGATGAGAACCATTGCTGAAGGCGTTGAAACGCAAGAACAGTTGGATAAAATCACCTCGCTTGGCTGTGACGAAGTGCAGGGATACTTGCTAGGCCATCCCGTTCCTCCAGATGAATTCGAACAACACCATTTTTCTAATGAATCCCATAGTAATCAAAGAAAAATAGGCTAATCCACTGCATTGACTGCAGCAGCGATAACGTTCCACTGACCTTCAGGATGCCCTATGGAGACAGCGTTCAATCCATAGGCTTCTTTTACTATATTAGGCGTTAATACCTCCGCTGTTGAACGATCCATAAACAATTTGCCTTCCTTTAACAAAACGACTCGATCACAATATTGAGCGGCTAAGTTAATGTCATGAACAATGGCGATGATCCCTAATTTCTCAGACTTAAGCTTGGCTAAAAGTTTAAAAACCGTATGTTGATGTGCAGGGTCTAAACTCGATGTGCATTCATCTAAAAACAGGTATCGCTCACTCTCCTCGCTGGACAATATCTGATTTAATACACGAGCCAGCTGAACTCGCTGTTTTTCGCCTCCTGACATGGAGGGGAACTCCCGTTCACTGAGCAATGCAGCGTCTACGAGCGAGAGCATTTCTAGTGCGATCGACCGCTCTTTTTCCCTCGTAAATTGAGGGAACGGCGTTCTGCCCATGGCAACCACTTCCCACGCTTTAAATGGAAAGCTTAATGTACTGTGCTGTGGCATTACCGCCCTTAGCATCGCTAATTGCCGCTTTTTATAATCTGATATTTCTACGCCATTTAACCTAATGCTTCCATCATTTGCCGTCTGATCCGCACTGAGTAACGACAAGAGCGAAGATTTCCCTGCGCCATTCGCACCCATCACTGCAACAAATTCATTAGGCGCGATAGACACCGAAATATCGTCTAAAATTTTTTTATTATTAAGCGCTAACGACACGCTACTTGCTTCAATCAAAACTCAGTTTTCCTCGATTAAAACGGATAATTAGCCATAAGAAGAATGGTCCTCCCATTAATGCGGTGATTATTCCGACAGGAAGTTCCGCTGGTGCAGCGACCGTTCGAGCAATCAAATCAGCGATAAGCATAAGGGCGGCGCCAAACAAGCCGCTGTACGGCAATAACCAGCGATGATCAGGGCCAAAACTTAGCCTAACAAGGTGAGGAACAACGAGACCGAAAAAGCCAATCACACCTGACACGGCGACGCTTGCTCCAACGCACATGGCAGCGAGCACAAAAATAAGCTTTCGTATCAGTGATATAGGAACACCAAGGTGACCCGCAACATTTTCGCCAAGCAAAAGAACATTTAGCCACTTTCCTAACAGCGGAAGAGCCACAATGCCGACCAAGATCCATGGTAGCGCCATATGAATCGAGGACCACTGCGTTCCAGAAAAACTTCCGAGCGTCCAAAATGTCAGTGTTCTAAGCTCAGCATCATCTGCCAAGTAGGTAAATAGTCCAATACCCGCAAGGCATAGCGACTGTATTGCAATTCCAGCTAAAATCATCGTCGAGGTTCTATTTCCAGAGCTAAAAGAACCAATCATATAAATAATCCACGTAACGCTGACGCCACCCAGAAATGCTGCAAGTGGCAGTGCAAACAAACGCAGAGGCTCAAACATATAAGCTAAAACAGTGTCTCCCATAACAATAATGGCAACAGCGAAAAATGCAGCGCCGCTTGAAACGCCAATTAAGCCAGGGTCAGCTAATGGGTTGCGAAAGACACCTTGAATGGCTGCGCCAGACATCGAAAGTGACGCTCCGACTAGAGCGGCAAGCAATGTTCGAGTTAAGCGAATCTCCCCTAATACCAATTCAATATGGGTAGGCAGCCTTTCATCTTGAGATAGCCAAAGACCAAATTGAGCAAGGGAAATAGGAACAGGTCCAATCATCATCGATAGAGTCATGGCTATGGCCAGCGCAAATATCAGGATCATCAACCAGAAATACGGGCGATTGGTCGTCATTTATTCAATAGCCATTCTTGCAAAGCCAATACAGATTGCCCTGTATTTGAGCCAAAATTAAGTAGATTAAGCGAATCAACATTGAAAACACGATCATGCTTAACCGCATCGGTTAGGCGAATTGCAGGGTTCGCTTTAATCTTATCTATTGAGAGCTTGCTGTGAAAAACAAGAATGACATCCGGGTTCGCTAGAAGGGCTGATTCAGGAGTAAGCGCTTTGTAACCGCTAACGTCTGCGAAAGCATTATCCAAGCCTGCAATGTCTAAAATGCCCGCTGCTCTCGTGCCTTTTCCTGAGACCATAAAACCGCGCTCACCACTGTCCATTACAAACATCACTTTGTAATGCTCTGGATAGGCCATAATATTTTCATTAATCTTGGAAAACTCTCCAGCCACTTTCTGTTCTAGCAACACGGCCTCATCTGTCAAATTCAGAATATGACCGATTTGAGCGATTTTGCTCTGTATGCCAGCAAAGGTATAAGCATTATCGACGTTTTCAACACGCACTTTCGCTCGTTCAACCTGTGATAAAACGGACGGCGGCCCAGCGTCAGAAGTTGTAATAAGTATGTCTGGATTTAACGAGAGCAACCCTTCAGATGATAAGGCTCGCATGTATCCAACAACCGGAAGAGAACGCACGTCTGGAATAAAAAGACTCGTAGAATCCACTCCGACAATTCGATCTGTCGCCCCCAGCTCAACGGCAATTTCGGTCACGCCGCCATCGACGGTAATAATTCGCTGGCCGTCCACTGAGGAACCTTGAGCGATCACTTGCGGTACGCATAAAGACCCTAAACAGATCGCAACAATAAAACGTAGCGCCTTCATTACACTCGCTCCACCGTTTCAGAGAACTTTCGGCGTGCCATGCATTCATTTACTAGAAGGCTCCAGTCCTCTCTTTCTGCCTGCCCTTCCACACGCTTTCCAAAGATTTGAATAATAAGCTGACCTGATTGATCAAAGGCTTCTATTGAAGACACTATTCCAGTATCTCCAGGACGCTTAACAGCCCACGTTTGCGCGATCAAATCAGTATTGAGATGAAGATTGAAATTCGGATCCAAGACGTTATACCACTTCCCCATCCGAACTAACTTAGTATTGATTGCGGTATGAATTTGAACAACGCCCGCGTTTTGGACAAATTCGATCGTCGGAATATTTGCCTGACTCGCCTGAGATAAAACATATTCAATACACTCATTATCGAGCTGAGTTGCATATTCATCATCGACTAAGCTAAAGGCTTGATTTCGCGGGATTTTCAAAGCACGCAAAATACCATTGAACTGATGAACGTCTTTTAAATTATCCCAACTTTCTTTGAGCTTTTTCGAGTCTGGATCAGGATTAATTACAGGTAACTCACGCTGACTAAGCGGTGTTAAATCAGCTAAGAGACTTTGATCGGATCCAGTGTATTCTTCAACAAGACGATGCCAATCGATAAGGTTCGTTTTTTCAACCGCATACACTTTAATAATAGCGACACCAAACTCATCAAAGACTTGTAAACTTCTTCTGTCGTTATCGGTCACTGAGTAAATAAATTTCCATTTATTAAAAAAAGCGCGTATGTCTTGCTCACCCAAAAACAACCCAACAGGTGACGGCGATTCTTCATACGAACGATAGCACCCTGTCACTTCATGAACGCAGGCATCATTTCGAACCAAGCTCATAACGCTACCTAATCCATTCAATTTGGACGCGAGTTGCTTGGGAGAGATATCCAATAACAGAACGCCCTTTCCCTGCATGGTTTGTAATAGCTCCAGCTCGGAAACGTCCAATTTTTCGGCAGCGTCTCTTATTCTCAATTTAGGCTCATCCGTAAGCAAATTTTCCCATCGTTCTTTTAGTTGATCATATGAATTGCTTGTTAGTTGATCGCCACCATCAAGACCGAACATAGATTTCTCCACTTTAGTTTCTATTGATCTTTCAAAAAATTAATAGTTAAATGTAAACGATTCTTACTTTTGTTTACAATAGTTTTTATATTCGAATGAAAAAAATACTCCGCATTGCCTTACTTTTATACTCAGACATTTTGCTTGCAGACGACAAATCGGTGCTGCTTGATACGCTTGTCGTGACGGGAACAAAGACAGAAAAAACCGTCGCAGATTCTCCCGTCGCAGTGAACGTCGTTACAAAAAAAGATATTTTGGCATCTAACGCTACGTCTGTAGCAGAAGCCATAGAAGCGCTCCCCGGCTTGAGGCTAAAAGAAATTCATGGGCAAGGCGGAGATGAACTGGTCATGCAAGGGATGACAGGCAACCATATTCTTGTGCTGAAAGACGGAGCGCCCATCCATAATTTTGGTATATCCGGTTCCAACTTAAGCAGAATCAATATTAACGATGTTCAGCGTATTGAAATCGTTCCGGGGAACGCGTCCGTACTTTACGGCAGCTCTGCAATGGGTGGGGTCGTGAACATCATTACCAACACTCCAAAAGAGGAATGGCTGTCACTAACAACGACGATAAAACAAAATCAAGACGACAAATACACGCCGTCTGAATCCGTTTTTCAAGTCGACAACGGTTTAAAACTTGATAACTGGACTTTGGCAAGTCAGTGGCAATTCCGAAATCGTCAACCGTACGATACACCGCCAACTGACAATTCTGAAGACATCGCCCAACTGATCGCTGCCGATGTAAATGAAAAACTGACCTATCGACACACGAAAAAAACGTACTCGGATCTCTGGTTTTCTTTAGTTCGTGAAGACACTGACCGCGAATATGACGAACAAACTCCAGGCTCCGTTTTACGAGAAACGCAACAGCGTAACTACCGTTCACAAGAGTTGGGGTATCGCTACAAAGGCCACAGTTGGGATCTATCGTTAAAGAGCAATGCAGCCAAACTAACCAGCGATACGGACAACCTAAAAACCAGTAATTATTTAGATGAACGTCGTCAAACCAATTCTGACAACGTCTTGCTCCAAGCAAATAAAACATTTTCAACGGAGAATCACGATATCACGTCAGGTGTCTCCTTTAGCCAAATAGACATCGAACAGACCTTAACGGAAACACAGCTGTCTGCCACCACTGCAAAAACCGAAGTAAACGATACCATCAAGGGGACGGAGTTTTTCATACAAGACGATTGGTATGTCACGGACGAATTGGAGTTAGTCAGTGGCATAAGAACACAATGGGACAGTGGTTTTGGCCAACAAACCGTGCCAAACATAGCAGTTCGTTGGGATGTTTCACCTGATTTATTCATTAGAAGCAGCGCAGGTCTCGGTTACCGAGTTCCAAATATAAAAGAACGTTACTACCGCTTTGATCACAGCAGCAGCGGCTATGAAGTAATTGGTAACCCAGATTTAGAACCAGAGGTCGCAAAATCCCTTAACGTTGAGTTGAGCTATAAAGATTTAACGGTTCAAACTTTCTATAAAGACATCACGAATCTTATTGATACCAGTCTTGACGAAAGTATCGAGAACGGCCTCGATACCTATCTCTACAGCAATATAAATTCTGCATTGATTTACGGAGCGTCGATTGGCATAAGCCATAAAATTAACAAGGTTCAGCTGAGCGCGAACTATCAATGGACGAAAACAAAAGATCAGGACACCGGATTACAACTTGATCACCGCCCAACACATATTGCCAGTCTAAAGCTAAAGCGCCCCGTTAGCTTGCCGCACATCAAAAGCAGTAATGTCAGCCTTTCGGCTCGATATACCGGCGAGCAATTTTATGATGCAAAGAAGAATGAGAAATCCCAAGGATACCTTCTTCTCAATGCCAATCTTTCAATGCACTTCAACGACCAATGGTCAGTAAGCTTCTCAGGAAAGAACTTAAGTGACGTAAAAAACGAGTCAGGTATTGATTATGACTTGCGTCCGATGATCGGTAGACAGTGGATGTTAACGCTTTCATACACCCCCTATTAAAAAACCGTGAGGTACCTAGAATGACTCTATTTAAATTTCTTCTGCTTCTGCCCTTTTTGGCATGTTTAGCAGCCTGCGACTCAAGCAGCGACTCTGATAACAATAGTACGACAACCTCTGACGAAGCCTCATCCAGTCAGGACGACGCAGTGACGACGATAGAAAATATTGATGCAACGAATGGCTGGGCCTATGTCAATTTAGCATCCAAAAGCACCGTTCAGTCGACAGACACATGGCACATTGCATTTAGCGCAACATCCACCATGACTAATACAGATACCGTTACCAATGCGATCGTTGCCTCTCAATCTGACTTCTACAGCGACGGCAGCGCTAACAGTAGCGTGTTCACCAACGCCACAGCCTCTTCCGAGTTAGAGCACCTAACGGCAGCCTATGATTTAACGGACAGCAGTTATACCTTTGCCACTGACACACTTACGACTGCCATTAACTCTGGCACGACTAAATGGGCAAATTACAACAGTACGACACGCGCTTATGACGCGAATTCCGATGCGTGGTGGGTGATCCGAAACAGCGCCGCAGATGCATTTGCAAAGTTAAATGCTACGAGTATTTCCTACACCGATTATAACAGTACGACGCATCAGGTAAGTGGTGTCAGCATCTCCTTAAACCTTTATATTCAAAGCGCGACAGACAGTGGGTTTTCAACGGCTGTAACCACTTGGACGCCATCTTCTACAAGCGACTCAGGCGCCTTTATAAAATGTTATGACATTGATTCAACAGCTGAAGTAGATTGCTCAACAGACGGCTGGGACATCAAAGCGGACATAGACTACAACAGCTATAAGTTTAATTTACTGCTTAACAGTGGAGTAAGTGGAAGTGGCTCTGCTGGCGCTTCAACATCCTACGATTCTGACGGCGTGAATGCGATTGCATCAGGCAGCGACATTAATAGTCGCTCTTTTGTTACCGACGCAATGAGCAACGTCTACACCGATGACGCAACACAATGGTATGAGTATAACTTAACAGGCCAACACAAAATTTGGCCAAATTATCGTGTATATGCAGTAAAAGTCGCGAACGGCGCAACGTACTTGATGCAAATAACTAGCTACTACAACACCACTGATGGCACGACCGGACGCTATATATCCATTCGATATCATGCTGTAGAGTAACGTCAAACGCCAAGCCATCCAATAAAATAGATGGCTTGGCGTTGCAAGATTACCTAAATCCTATTCCCAAAAACTCTGTTGATGAAATACTTCCTATAAAGACAGGTTAATAGGCCTTAATACGAGAGTAATCAAAGCAATAAAATACTTTTCGCGACCGCCTGTGTCCTTGGTACAAAGGTATCCAACAAACAATACTCATCGTCAGTGTGCATTTTTGCGCCAACCGGCCCTGTTCCGCATAAGGTGGGCACGCCCATAGACGAGGTAAAACCCGCATCAGAACAACCGCCTGTAAATTCCCCCTCGACAGAAAAACCAACTGAGTTTGCCTGACGTTGATAATGCGCCAACACAACGTCACTCATTGACGCTTCAAAGGGCTGAAATTCTGACAAGATTTTTATCGTCGCGATGGCGCCTTCGATCACTGGCGTTTCAATAATGGCGTTAATTTTGGCTTTGACTTCTTCGCCTTGTTCTAACGTAATGAAGCGAAGATCGAGACGAGCCGTTGCCGTCGGAGCCACAGTATTCGACGACATCCCACCACTGATAAGACCAACATTCGTGGTAATGCCTTTGTCGTAGTCGGTTAGCGCATGCAGCGATGTCACAAGTTGCGCTAGGGCGCCAATTGCACTGATACCATCCGCATGATTTACACCCGAATGAGCCGCCTTGCCAGTCACCTGAATTTCAAAGCTTGCACCGCCTTTACGCGCCGACACCACATTCCCACTGATGCGACCGGGTTCAGCATTAAAAACGGCACGCGCGCCCGCTACTCGATCACGAATAACATAGCGACCTTCTGGCGAGCCAATCTCCTCATCACCTGTGAACAGCCCAATGACAGGAAACGGTAACTGTTGAATGTCACTTGTTTTTAACAAGTGCTGCAAACCTTTCAAGACAAAGCAATTTAGCACCAAGCCAGATTTCATATCGGCCACACCGGGGCCAAAGGCTTTCATCCCATCTCGACTAAAGCATCGAGTTTCTAATGTGCCTTTAGGGAAAACCGTATCACGATGGCCCATTACGAAAATCGCAGGGGCGTTGGCATTTGATTCATCGAAACCGACTCTTGCTTCCAATACGTCACCAGAGTTTTCTAACGAATGCCAAGAGCACGTGATGCCATCTTCGACTAACCATGATTCCATCAACTTTCCTGCGGCATCGACTCCCGCTTTGTCATAGCTATTTGAGTCAACATTGACCAAGGCTTCCAGACAATCGATCATCGCGTCTTCTTGTTTAGCAATCCAATCGCACAATAAATCTGCGTAGTGTTCTAAATCTGATGCGAACGATACTTTCCGATCTTCGACTGAGTTAATAAGCGCCTTTTCCATCTTGTTATTCCTTCAGTATTAGGCCGCGTTACGACTTTGCTTGATGTGTTCCCCTTGCTCTGCAAGATCCCAAAACAAGCCCGTCATGATTTGCAGCGCTTCCCGACATACGGGCGCCAATACATGTTCATTAGGAGCATGCTGACTGCACGCCGGATAAGAATGAGGCACCCAGACGGTGGGCAAACCTAAAATATCGGAAAACACATGATTGGGAATAGAACCACCCAAGTTTGGTAACAAGGTCGGCTTTTTATGTGTGGTTTTTTCCAGCGACGCCAACGCCCACCCTACCCAAGGGTCGTTAGGGTTCAAGCGAGTTGCCTGCATTGGCTCACCATTTTGTTCGACGATAACGTCATCAAAGCCATGCTGATCCAAGTGTTTACGAATATTAGTGAGGAAGTGCTCACTATCGGTTCCGACTACAAAGCGTATCTGACAATGCGCTTTTGCAAAACCTGGAATCGCATTAACTGGGTTATCAGGATTGCCGGTTTTACACGTCAGCATCTCAAGCGTGTTCCAACCAAACACCTGCTCGGCGGGAGTTAATTCTGGCTCTCCCCACGCAAGATCAATATCAGGATTATTCGCATCTTGACCGACTTGAATGCCTTTGAGCGCCTCACGCACCGTGTCTGGCAAACCCTCCGGCAACAAGCTTGGCACGAGTATCCGGCCTTTGGCATCCACCATAGAAGCCCAAGCATGAGCCAGTCTGGTGCCCGCGTTGCTGAGCAAACCGCCCCAGTTACCTGAGTGATGAGCGCCTTCGCGTAATTTAACGGTCAGATCAAAGTTATAGCCCCCACGGGAACCAAGAAACACCGTTGGTGACGTTGAATCCAGTCGAGGTCCATCAGAAGCAATAAACAAGTCTGACTTCAAGATGTCTTTATGCAACTCACAAAACTCAGCCAACCCAGGTGAACCCACTTCTTCACCTGTCTCAATCAGCACCTTAACGTTATATCCGAGTTTGCCATCTTTGGTCTTCAACACAGAATTCAGTGCCGCTAAATTGATCGTATGCTGTGCCTTGTTATCCGCTGCGCCGCGGCCGTACCAACGCTCACCTGATTTGGTTAATTTCCAAGGCGATAACCCTTCATACCATTGTTCGTCATAGCCTAAAACCACGTCCCCATGACCATATGTAAGCAGCGTTGTATAAGCGACGTCTTCAATCCGCTCGGCCACCAAAAAGGGCCATGATCCAGGAGATTCTTCGTCCGTGACTGGGTTCGGCATTATCCGTGTGGTAAAGCCCATCGCTTCTAGTTCCGGTATCATGATATCCATTAAATAAGCATGCAGGGGCTGAAAATCATCACGGTTCTGACTCTCACTTTTTATCGCGACACGTTGACTTAACACATCGAAAAATTCACCAGAATCGAAATACGACTCAGACAGTGCAATAGTATTTTGGCGACTCATGTCGTCTCCTTAATAAACGTAAATGACGATAATTCAATGCGCGAGGACGTTATGAGGCACTGGCCCACGCACTGTCATCAATTAATTCAGGTAAGCCCAAAGCGGGTTCTGGCGTCAGAACAGAAGACAGCAAAGCCTGAGTGTAGGGGTGTTGAGCATTCTGAAAAATGTCTTCTCGACTTCCCTGCTCAACCAACTGACCGCGATACATGACCGCCACTCGATCCACCAGATGCTCAACCACACCTAAGTTGTGACTGATAAACAAATAGGTCAGACCCAACTCTTGTTTGAGATCCATCAATAAATTAAGAATCTGCGCCTGAACCGACACATCTAAGGCCGACGTGGGTTCATCGCACACTAAAATACTGGGCTTCAAAATCAATGCCCGTGCAATCGCCACACGCTGTCGCTGACCACCAGACAATTGTCCCGGATACTGGTCCAATAAACGCTCCGGTAAGCCAACCAAGTCACTCATCTGTTTGACCGCCGCTTGCTGGCTTTTTTTATCCCCTACTTTATGCAGCTGAAGCGGCAAGCAAATGATCTGACGAATGGTTTTACGAGGGTTCAAAGAAGAATACGGGTCTTGGAAAATAGGCTGCAGCTGTTTCGCTAAAGTCAAACGATCACCATGATTGATGGCTTTATCATTGACCAATACATTGCCCTCGGTGGGCGGCAGTAAACCTAATATCATTTTGACTAAGGTACTTTTACCACAACCTGATTCTCCCACTAAACCCAGTGTTTCACCCGGCGCAATACGCAGCGAAACACCGTCCACCGCTTTCAATAGTGTCGGGGCTTTAAAAGCCCCATTCTTAAGCATGAAGTGGCGGGATAGATCACACAGTTCCAATGCAAATTGCGGCATTACACAGCCTCCTGATACGTTTCGGCTAATACAGGGCAACGGGCCTGATGACTTGTCTGCTCACTGACGGCAATCAATTCGGGTACGTTCGAAGCACATTCCTTAGACGAATGCTGACAACGGTTTCTAAACGCACAGCCCGTTAAATTCCCAACCAAACTCGGGACCACGCCCGGAATCGATTCAAGATGACTGCCCGGTGGCGTTTTACCGGGAATCGGAATACAACTTAATAAACCTTGCGTATAAGGGTGACTTGGATGAGTGAAAATATCGTTTGTTGACCCTGTTTCAACCACTTGCCCCGCATACATCACCGCCACGCGATCTGCGATACGCGCCACAACCCCAAGGTCATGAGTGATGAAAATAACCGCCGTTCCAAACTCTTGCTGAAGCTCTCTAATCAGCCGTAATATTTGTGCCTGAATCGTCACATCTAACGCTGTCGTTGGCTCATCCGCAATAATCAGATCAGGCTCACACATCAAGGCCATAGCGATCATCACCCGCTGACGCAAGCCACCAGATAATTGATGAGGATACTGACTAAGGCGTTTTTCCGGATATGGCACACCCGCTCTTTCTAGCAAATAAATCGCTCGTTTTTGAGCCTCTGTCTTGCTCACGCCCTTGTGTCGCATAATGCCCTCACACAACTGATTACCGAGAGTGTAAGAAGGGTTAAGGGACGTCATAGGCTCTTGAAAGATCATCGACATGCGCAGCCCACGAACACGATTCCGCTTCTTTGTTGTCAATGACATAAGGTCCAAACCGTCAAAATCCATCTTGTCTGCTGATACCTTGGCTTTCTTTGGCAATAATCCCATCAATGCCATTGACGTCATTGACTTGCCACAACCAGATTCACCAACAATGCACAGCATTTCACCTTTATTCACCGACAAATCGATACCACGCACAGCGCGCAATGTGCCATTCGCCGTGGGTAAATCAACCTGAAGATTATTAACCTCTAAAATTCGACTCATAAAGCACCACTCCTGTTTAGTTTCGGCCTTCAGGCGCATTCATGTCTCGCAAACCATCACCGACAAGATTGATGGCCAACACCAGCACCATCAAGGTGATACCCGGAATGGCAATGACCCAAGGCTGAAAAAACATATAGGCTTTCCCTTCCGACACCATCAATCCCCAAGAAGGTAAAGGCGGTTGTACTCCTAAGCCTAAGAACGACAGAGTCGCTTCCAGCAAAATGGCATGTGCCATTTCCAACGTAATGACCACAATCAGCGCGCTTAGGATGTTAGGAAGCAGTTCTCGAATCAAAATATAAGGCGTCGATGCGCCCAATACTTTTGCTGATGCAATGAACTCAGCGTCTCGTAATTGCTGGGTCGTAGACCGAGCCACCACAGCAAATCGATCCCACAGCAATAAACCAAGCAGTATGATCACCATTTCAAGCGAGCCTCCGACCAAGGCTGCCATCGCCAACGCCACCAGCAACACAGGCAAGGCTAAGCGTGTGGTAATGATATAACTGATTACCGCATCAGTACGACCGCCAAAATAGCCAGCCAAGACACCAAGCGTGGTACCGATAACACCAGAAATCAGCGCGGCGGTTAAACCAATTGTTAAAGAAATACGCGCACCGTAAAGTAAGCGGCTCAGGTAATCTCGCCCTAACTTATCGGTTCCTAAAATGTGCTCCCATGAGCCTTTTTCGTGCCAAATGGGCGGGATCATTCGCTGCGAAATATTTTGTGCGTAAGGGTCGTGAGGCGCTAACCAAGGCGCAAAAAGTGCAGCAAGCACAATCGCCCCCAAAATAACGGAGCCAATCAAGAGACCTCGGTGACCTAAAAATCGATTGAGCGTGCGTCGCCACTCTGGCACAACAGGCAAACCAGATGACTCAGGCAAAGCGGACTCTGCGACGCTTAAGTGAGAGGTGGGGTTAGAGGTAGTCTGGGACATAATTTTCTTCCTTATCTCACTCGTAAACGAGGATCTAACATGGCGTTGATCACGTCTGCAACAAACGTTAATGCGATGTAGAACACAGCGATAATCAGCACAACAGCCTGCACCACAGGATAGTCATTGCGCGATATTGCATCCCACGCCAACTGCCCAAGTCCCTTCAAAGAAAAGACCGACTCAATCACAATGGAGCCGCCCAACATAAAGCCCAGCTCAACCGCCGCCAACGCCACCACAGGAATCACAGCATTGCGTAACGCGTGTTTAAAGACGACCGAGGTTTCACTGAGACCCTTCGCTCGCGCTGTTCGAATGTAGTCAGACCCCAACACTTCTAACATGCCGGTGCGAGTTAACCGCATCATGGCGGGCATTGCGTAATACCCAAGTGCAATCGCTGGCAATATGTAATGTTGCCAAGTGGCATTGCCACCTGCCGGAAGCCAGTGAAGGTTCACTGCGAACACGACGATCAAGGTCAGCGCAAACCAAAAACTTGGCATGGCCTGACCGACAACCGCAATCATCAAAGCCAAACGGTCAATCCAAGTGTCTTGTTTGATGGCCGCCAGCACACCTAACGGAATCGCCACAAACGTGGCCACACACAATGCTAGTGCTCCGAGTGTCAAAGTAACCGGCAATCGCTCACTGATCAGCGACATCACCGTATCTTGAAAGTAATAGGAACGACCGAAGTCCAGTTGAACGGCCGAAATCAACCAAGAAAAGTATTGCTGGACAATGGGTTTATCTAATCCAAAGGCGACACGAATCTCTTCTACCTGATCTGCGGTCGACTCTGGCCCCGCTATCGCAGTCGCTAAGTCTCCAGACAAATGCAGCAACATAAAGCTAATGATCGAAACCGTTATCGCCACACTGATCGCAACCAATAAGCGACGAAATATAAACACCAGCATAGAGTCTCCCTCGAGAATGCTATAAAACGACGACGAAAGTGGCGGCATTACTCGCCACTTTCGAGTACTCAATTACTTCCAGCTAGACTCGTAGAAACGTGGCAATTCATCTGGATACGGTGTGAAATTCAATGTATCACTAAAGGCGTAGTTACTTGAATAAGAGAACATAGGCGCCCAAAAAGCTTCTTCTGAAATACGCTTAATAGCGGCTGAATAGGCTTTTTTACGAGTGTCAGGGTCGACCGAACTGTCCGCCGTATCCAATAATTTGATCACCGTTTCGTCTTTGGCAGAATCATCAACCCCACCTTTAAAGAACACACTGGTAATGGCTGAAGCGTCATTCACTGAATAAGATCCCCAGGTTTGGAAAGACAAAGGTACTTTCCCTGCACGCTGGTCAGTTCGAAGTGCTGCGTACTTCATAAAATGTAAGTTGGCTTTGATTCCGACCTCGCTCAAATACCCCATCATCGCCTCCGCTAAATCACGCTCACGGTAGGCATAGAACTCCGTTTCAAAACCGTCTGGATAGCCAGCTTCGGCAAGCAATGCTTTGGCTTTTTCAACATTGTATTCGTACTTTTTAGCGGCGCTGACATCGCAACCAAACTGGCTAGGAAAACACGGGGTATACACTGAACGACTGCCACCTCGAACTAAGTCTTGAGAGAAGGCATCACGGTCGATGGCGTAATTCACCGCTTCCCGAACCAGTTGATTATTGAAGGGGGAATCTTTAAGCGTCTCACTCGTTGTCTCCATACGCAGGTAACCAATACGCATGGTTTCCGCACTCTTAATGTCTAGACCTGGCATCATTTTCATCTGATCCGCCTGATCAGAAGGGACGCGCCAAATCCAGTCGATATCGCCCGTCATCAGCTGAGCAAGTCGAGCATCAGGATCGGGAATGACACGAAATTGAAGTTTACTGATGGCTGGTTTTGGAATCGGACTCGCTTCAAAATAGTCATCGTAACGCTCTAAGTTCACACCCTCGCCGCTTAACACCTTGGTGATTTTATAAGGCCCTGTACCAATCGGTGCTTTGGAATAACCTTCGATACCAACCTTTTGAAAATATTCACTTGGGTAAATAGGCGTAGGTCCAGATAAGTATTCAAGCGCAGCAGGGAAAGGCTTTTTAAGCACAAGACGTACAGTGTAATCATCCAGTTTTTCGGCGTGATCTATCCAGTCCACATTTTTACGGGTCACAATTTTAGATTCGGGCGACACCACATAGTTAAACGTAAAAACAACGTCATCAGCAGAGAAGCTATCGCCATTATGGAATGTCACACCTTGACGCAATTTAAAAACTAAATTGGTGCTGTCTTGCCACTCCCAGCTGGTTGCCAGTAAAGGCAAGTACTCAGACGTTTGTGGGTCACGAAAGATTAAAGTGTCCCAAGCCATATGAGACAGAATCACCCCTTCACGTAAATTATTGTGATAAGGGCTGACGTTTTCCGGCTCGCTGTCAGACGCATAAATCAGCGTATCGCTACTTTTATCTGCCCAAGCAGACGCAGAGACAGCCATTGCGCACGATATAACAGAGTGCAAAAGCGTTTTTCGGAGAGTCAAAGTGTGATTACAACGTTTTTTCATCGTTCAGCTTCCTGTCATTCCAATTGTGATTTCTGTAGCAATGCAACTTACATTCACATTAATGGAAAATATTACATTGCCACAATTAACAAATTTGCAATCAAGCGTTGCCTATTTGGCAAACCTATTGCTTGATGGAAATAGGCAACACATCACATAGCTAATGATCAAAAAACGGTTCCAAAAACGACATTAACCGGACTTTTCAGCAGGTTTCCAATGAAAGCATCCATAAGACTTCAAGACACCGCCATTCGATATTTTCTAGAAGTAGCTCAATTAGGGTCAATTAGTGAGGCATCGGTTCGACTAAACGTCGCAACAAGCGCAATAAGTAGGCAAATTAGCAGTTTGGAGGACACTCTTGGTGCACACTTATTTGAACGCCAACCTAGAGGCATGAAATTAAGTGCGGCGGGCGAGATGCTGGCGGCGTACGCGCGTAAAAACGCACTAGAATCCGCTCGGGTTGTTGCCGAAATAGGCGCGTTAAATGGACTTGAAAAAGGCCACGTTAATATCGCATGCTCAGAAGGGTTTGCAATGGATTTTATTCCACGGACCATTTCTAACTTTCGTCAACAGCACAATGGTATCCACTTTCATCTCAAAGTCTGTGCGCCGGGCGACGTTGCTAAACTGGTCAGTCATGGAGAGTCCGACATCGGCATTACTTTGAGTTTGTCCCCAACGAAAGACATCACCGTCGAGTACCGCCAACCTTCTCCTATCATGGCGGTGTTTCACCCGACACACCCACTTGCTCACAAAAAGTCCGTTTCCCTTGCCCAATTACAGCCGTATCCCATTGCCTTGCCTGAAGAAAACACGACGGTTAGACAACTCTTTGATATCTGTTGCAGTCGTCTCAATCTTCTATTCGAACCCATTTTAGAATCTAACCACATGGCGACTCTAAGCCGTTTTACAAGCTTCGGTGGTGGGATGCACCTTTCAGGAGAAATTTCAATGCGTCACCAAATTGCCACACAAGAGTTAATCGCCGTGCCAATTCGTGACCGTGGAATGGACGTCAGAAACACTGAAATACAAACCCTTTCCGGTCGAACCTTGCCTGCTGTTGTTAAAGTCTTTCTTGATTACCTAATTGATAAGATGAAGCATGAAGAGATGATGGGGTTCTAATCGCCAAGGTGAAAACGCCATTAAATAATTAAAACCTATTATTTATAGATGCAAATATAATTTTATTAAATATAAAAATTCCCTTATTCTCATTTCGAATAAAGTACTTCTTATGTTTATAAGGTTGTAAACCATGCTATCTAACCTCCATTCATTGTCTTCAAAAAACGTTCAATCACTTTGGAATAGCTACGCGCCCGGTTTACTACTGACCACAACAATCGCCGTTGCAGCCCAATTTTTAGGCGAGCACTACGGTGCTCCCGTTATGCTGTTTGCACTACTAATTGGCATGGCCTTTAACTTCCTCGCGCATGAACCTTCCTGTGAGCGCGGCGTGCAAGTCAGTACATCAACGATACTGCGTATAGGCGTTGCTTTATTGGGTGTTCGCATTAGCTTAGAAGATTTTTCATCTCTAGGTTGGATAAACTTAAGCGCGACTGTCGGCTTGCTCATCGCGACCATTCTATTTGGGGTTCTCTGCGCAAAAGCACTGGGTGAGCGATGGCAATTTGGTTTACTAACCGGCGGTGCGGTGGCGATCTGTGGCGCCTCCGCTGCACTTGCATTAGCCGCCATTTTGCCAAGTAATAAGCAATCAGGAAAAGAGACATTATTCACCGTAATTGCAGTGACAACACTGTCTACGCTCGCCATGATTTCCTATCCAATGATTGCGCAGAACCTGAATCTCAATGAACTGCAAACGGGCTTTGTTTTGGGAGCCACGATACACGATGTCGCTCAAGTGGTCGGAGCAGGCTATTCCATTTCAGATTCTATTGGAGAAACAGCCACTATTGTCAAACTAATACGGGTCAGTTGTTTACCCATCGTTTTGTTCATCGTACTGATTATTATGAAGACAAAAAGTAATGACTCAAAGATTTCAAGCTCTGCCATTACGATTCCAACTTTTCTTATTTTCTTTCTGTTGCTCGCCACTCTAAATTCATTTGCATTACTTTCAGAGGCGTTAATTCATATTGCTAACGAAGCCTCACGCTGGCTGCTCGTAATTGCCATTGCAGGGTTAGGCGTCAAAACCTCTCTTAAGTCCACGTTTTCACTTGGTAAAAGACAAATGGGGCTCATTGTTATTGAGACGCTATTTCTGTTTATTGCTGCCGTATTATTTGTGGAATGGGGGCTTTCTGCCTAAGGAAAGTACGAATAAGTCTTATGAGCTTCAGTCTTATCAGAGGGCGTGCCGAACTTCGAGTTACATTCTCGCTCTCTTTATTCCTTGCTAACTTTCTTGCTACAAAGAAATACGAACTTGGATCTAAACAATAAGTGGAACGCTGAAGCCAGTAGACTTGTTCACGCCTTCCCTAGCCTTCACTTTATTTGATTTTCTTCCCATTTCTTTCTAATGTTTGCACAGTTTCCTTAGACCATAATCGGAAATTTACTCGTTTTCTTAAAACCAGCATGCTAAAACCTCAAGTGAGATAAACGCTCGTTCAATGGATCAATAACTATAAAAGGCACGAATTATGAAACTCGAATCCCTCGCGCTGCACCACGGCTACACCTCAGAAGAAACAACTAAAGCAGCCGCTGTCCCCATTTACCAAACGACTTCTTATACCTTTGATAATACTCAACATGGTGCTGACCTTTTTGATTTAAAAGTGCCCGGCAATATTTACACGCGCATCATGAACCCAACCACGGATGTGCTAGAGCAACGTGTTGCTGCGATGGAAGGCGGTATTGCTGCGCTGGCTGTAGCATCAGGTATGGCCGCTATCACCTATGCGATCGAATGTATTTGCGATGTTGGCTCAAACATCGTCAGCACCAGCCAGCTTTACGGCGGTACTTACAACCTGTTCGCGCACAGTTTTCCAAGACAAGGCATCGAGACGAGAATGGTATCTGCGGATGACTTCGACGGATTTGAAGCCGCAATCGACGAAAATACTCGCGCTATTTTTTGTGAGTCCATTGGTAATCCAGCAGGCAACATTGTCGATATTGAAGCGCTTGCTGCCATTGCCAACAAACACGGTATTCCGCTGATTGTAGACAATACAGTGGCCACCCCTTACCTATGTCGCCCTATCGAACTTGGTGCACACATAGTAATCCACTCTCTTACTAAATACATAGGCGGCCACGGGACAACGATTGGCGGTATTATTGTCGACTCAGGCAAATTTGATTGGGTCGCGAACAAAAAGCGCTTCCCTATGCTTAACGAACCCGATCCGTCCTACCATGATGTTGTTTATACAGAAGCGCTTGGCGCCGCGGCTTATATTGGCCGCTGCCGAGTTGTGCCTCTTCGCAATACCGGGGCGGCCATTTCGCCTCATAGTGCGTTCATGATCCTTCAAGGGCTTGAAACACTCGGATTACGTATGGAACGTCATTGTGAAAACGCTGAAAAACTGGCGAAGTTCCTAAACGATCACGAAAAAGTAAGCTGGGTTAACTACGCGGGCTTGCCAGATAGCCAATACCATGAAATAAGCAAACGCATTACCAGCAGCAAAGCATCAGGCATTTTGAGCTTTGGCATCAAAGGCGGTCTTGAGTCTGGTACACAGTTCATCGACGCTCTGAAGATGGTGTTGCGACTTGTTAATATCGGTGACGCGAAATCATTAGCGTGTCATCCGGCATCGACCACGCACCGTCAATTAAACGACGAAGAATTGGCAAATGCTGGTGTTAGCAGAGACTTGGTACGTATCTCTGTTGGTATCGAAAATATTGATGACATCATCGCTGATATTACTCAGGCTTTGAACTGCGTAACGGCATAAAATCCTCTTCAATACATAACCTTTAGACCTCTTTGTCCATCAGACAACAAGAGAGCTAAAACATGTGGCGTCTGCGCAACTTACACAGACGCCACATCTCACCTATTCAGATACAAACTTACGCTTTCAAAGGTCGCAGTTTTGGCGAAAATTCGCTATATTAACGCCCAAATTGAATCAATAGTGCTCCATCCCCCTCTCATTTAATTAGAAACCGTACAAAATACCGTTTTGTGCAGTTCTAATACGCATTGGAGCAATCAAACAGGAGAACTGTCTTGCAAGCAAAAGTTGCCCTTATCATGGGATCTAAAAGCGATTGGGCCACGATGGAAGGTGCCACTGAAATTATGGATAAACTCGGTGTAAGCTACCACGTCGAAGTGGTTTCCGCTCATCGCACCCCCGTTAAATTGGCTGAATTCGCAGAATCCGCTGTAGAGCGTGGTTTCGAAGTGATAATTGGCGGCGCAGGCGGCGCAGCGCATTTGCCGGGCATGGTAGCTGCACACACTCGCTTACCTGTTCTGGGTGTGCCAGTTCAAAGTAAAGCACTGAACGGCATGGACAGTTTGCTTTCTATTGCACAAATGCCAAAAGGCGTAGCGGTAGGCACGCTTGCGATTGGTACAGCAGGGGCATTTAATGCCGGTCTTTTGGCGAGCCAGATCTTGGCAAATAACGATGCAGAACTTGCGAAACGTATCGAAGCCTTCCGCCAAGAGCAGACTGAAACTGTTCTAAGCAACCCAGACCCTAGGGAGGCATAAAATGTCACGTATTTGGGTACTTGGCGCAGGTCAGCTTGGAGCAATGCTTAAACAAGCTGCTACTCCTCTAGGCTTGGATGTTCGCCCTGTTGATATCGAAACAAAAGAAGTATTGCCGTTACACGAAGATGACATTGTCACTGCTGAACGTGAAGATTGGCCTGAAACAGAAGCGACTAAGCAATTAGCGTCTCATAAAAACTTCGTTAACCTTTCAACATTCCCACAGCTTGCAGATCGTCTAACACAAAAGCAGTGGATTGATAAACTGGATCTTGCAACGGCACCTTGGTTTGCTGTTGAAGACGACAGTACAGCACAAAAAGCCTACGACCAACTTGGTGAGCGTGTACTGATGAAACGCCGCCGAGGCGGTTACGATGGCAAAGGTCAATACTGGCTTAAGCAAGCTGAAGGCACAGAAATTCCAGAAGATTGGAAAGGTCTAGCGATCGCAGAGCAAGCCATCAACTTTGATGAAGAAGTGTCGGTTGTCGGTGTTCGCGGTAAAAACGGAGAAAAGTACTTCTATCCGTTAACATTAAACCTGCATATCAATGGCATACTGTACGCTTCAGTTTCGCCACTGGACAGGCTCAAGCCTCTACAAGCTAAAGCAGAAGCGATGCTTGGAAAATTGATGGACGCTCTCGACTATGTGGGCGTCATGGCGATGGAATGTTTCCGAATTGGCGATGACTTGCTTATCAATGAGCTTGCTCCTCGCGTTCACAACAGTGGTCATTGGACGCAAGCAGGCGCAAGCGTCAATCAGTTTGAAAATCATATTCGTGCAGTCGCAGGCTTGCCTCTTGCTCCAGCTGAAATTAAAAACCAGAGCATGATGGTTAATTTAATTGGCGTTGATGTTGACTACAATTGGTTAGCGAGCAAAGGTCTAGAGCTATATTGGTATAAAAAAGAAGTTCGACGCGGTCGTAAAGTGGGTCATCTAAATGCTTGCTCAGGCGATATCGGACAATTAAAAGCGATATTAAATGACTTAAGCAATATGCCTGCTCCCTATGATGAAGCTTTAAGTTGGCTAGAAAGTAACCTTTCAAACTAAGCTTTCTTAGCCTGCTCTCCTAAAAAGGGTCGATTTATCGGCCCTTTTTTTATGAAAATCGATCCCTGCCTATATTTATCATTTATAAAATGCCGTCTTCCTCCAAAATTAAAGCATGCACTTAAAAAGGAAGAATTGTGCTTGTTCTTGCTGAAAAACACGATATCCTAAAGACTATTGTGCTCTTTGACCGTATAGACAGACAAGGAAATTTACATGAGTGCGTTAGAATTAGACTGCTCAGATTGGCGTTTATTAAAAGCATTACAGGGGAATGCGCGCCTTTCAAATGTAGCTCTATCTGAAATCGTTGATTTATCACCTTCTCAGTGCTCTAGAAGGTTGCAACGATTAGAACAAAATAACATCATTGAAGCTTATCAAACGCAACTCAATTCCGTCGAGCTGGGTTATGAGGTAACCGCCTTTGTCACGGTGACCTTGGACAAAAGCACATCTGACGCTATTCAACTTTTTCAGAAAAACATAAAGTCACTCGAAACCGTACTCGAATGCTACTCAGTGACTGGTGATGACGATTATTGGCTCAAAGTCATTGCTAAAAACCTTCCGGAGTTATCAGATTTTCTGACCGAAAACCTAGGTAGCATGCCCGGCATCAAAAACGTAAGCTCTACGATTGTCTTAAATAAGATAAAACACACAAGTGATATCCCTTTGCCTATCTAGGGGAGGTACGAACACATCTTATGAGCTTAAACCTTATAAGAGAAACAGCCTATTAAGGCGAGAATGGGTAGAAGTGTTATTGCGTACTTTCTTTGATGAGGTAATGGCGCTCTACATTTATCGTAGCTTGCCCCCAAGGCGACGATTTCACACGCGCCTGATGAAAATCAAACGCCGCCTGAGAGCTAAACTCTTCATAAACATCATAACGACATGAGTTTACAGGGTCTTTCGAGACGTTAAACACTAAACACCCTTCTTCTGCTTTTGTTAGCGCAATATGTTCAACCAGCGCGTCCTCAACAAGCGCCAGCTCCGCTTCTGGAATCACAATGTACCCACTTAAAACTATTTTCAAAACTTACCTTCTACCGTTGCTTAAATGTTTAACCACTGAACTAAAACAGCCATCGCAATAGCCACAATAGCCGACATAAAAAGACCATAACGTACGTTAAGACGTGACAACCTGATGTTATCAAGCTGATACTTTCCTGCAACCGATAGGTTAATCCCAGAGAGAGGGCCGATTGCAGTACCCACGCCCCAAGCACTCAAACAAACGAAGGCGAGCAAGGTATTGTTCACGCCATCAAAAGGCACAAGAGCACTCATTAAAGAAATCCCAACGATTGGATGCAAACCAGCAAGTGCAACCAAGCATATTGCGATATAGCAAGCATACGCAGCCCAAAACCCGAACGTGTCAAACAAAGTCCAATTACCGCCTAGAATCAAATTAATCAATAAAGACACACTTGCAGACATAAAGCCGGCAGAAATGAATAAAGAAATCTCGTTGATCATATTCGGTAAGCGGAGTGAAACATGCTCCTCAATCCTGCGCACTGTTTTGTTTTGACCACATCGAACCAATAGAAGACACAGTATACTCAGCGGACATACAAACGTCACAATGGATAAAATAGGCAAGGCTTCAAAGACAAAATAATGAAAGAACAAGACAACAGCGGCTAGAAAGACTGGAAACACGAGACTCGTAAACGAGACAGGAAAGCCTATAAAGGTTTCGAGCTGATTCATCCGCCGAAGTTCCCACATACTAAAAAGCAAAGCCACCATCGCCACGGGGATGCCAACCAGAAGCAGCTCAAGATACACCGCAGACGGAGCAACGGAAAAAGCCACCGCCATCGAAGCAAAAAATGGGGACCAAAAACCGGCTGTGGTCAGTGCTCTAACAATAACGCTTAACTGCCCGTCGGTCATAGGCTGAGTTCGCTGAAGCCTATCGCCTACTAAGAATACGGAAGACAAGTTAATCACCGCACCTAACAGGTGAACGCTTACCCACGTACTTAAGGCACCTTTGAGCTTTCTAACGTCGCCTTTGCTCTGTTTTGAATTTGGTAGCAAACTCAAAAAAGAAACCCCCACCAGCATACTCGTTATGCCTAGGTTCGCCTTAAGCACCCTTGCTAAATCACCAAAGGCAACGTCTTTAACAACAAAAGCAACGCCACTACAAATAACACCCACGCTAAGTAAAAGGATCACTTGTATTCGATTACGCGAATTTAGTCTTTTCAGAGAGGAAAGAAGAACAAGCCAATATAAAAAAGCAGATAAATAGACGAAGAAAAACAAATCAGGGACGAGCGATAAAATAAAGCAAACGGCACCAAGCACCACAGCAAGCCCAGTCTTATTTAATCTATTCTGACGCCACTTCTGAAATACGCTCTTTAGAACGGAATGTTTTTTCACTCAATCCCCTTGAAGCGGACAAAAATGCAGTAGGCCTAAAACGCTATAAACACAGAAACAAAAAGGAACTCAGCGCACGTACAAACACAGCGAACAGAACTGCCTGTATCAAGGATACTATCAGCTACTCACACTTATAGCCGACGCCATACACGGTTTGAATCACGCTGTCTGATCCACCTAGTTTTTTACGTAAGTTACGCATATGACTATCGATGGTTCTATCATTGACGACACGATCGTCGTCGTAGCACATGTCCATCAATACTTCGCGCGAAAAGATGCGCTTAGGTCGAGTCATCATTGTGTGTAATAGTTTCAATTCAACAGAGGTTAGCTCGATCTCGACACCACTGACAAAACACAGATACTTTTCAATATCTATTGTGATATTACGATAACTGATCAGCGTTGTTGGTTCATTTGAGGCACTGGCTTGGCTTTTTTTAATTCGCCTTAAGATAGCATTAACGCGAGCAACCACTTCATTCGGTAAAAAAGGCTTACAAACATAGTCGTCTGCACCAATGTTTAGTCCCTCTAAACGATCTGACTCGTCAACACGCGCTGTCAGCATGATAATTGGGACTTCATTGTCCATTGCTCTCAGTTGATGGCATATCTCAAACCCTCCAACTGCGGGCAACATTACATCAAGAATGACTAGATCAGGATTGCCTTTTACGATTTCGGTTACGGCATTCTCTCCTGAATGAAACAGTTGAACGTCATAACCGTATTTTATTAGATAGTCCGATAGAATTTCGGCTATTTTTATTTCATCTTCAATGATGTAAACAAGCGACATCTGAATTGAACCTATTAACTAGCTTTTCGGTAGCTCCACTATTATTTCAAGTCCATCGTATTGCGAGGGTTTTGCTACGATAGTCCCCTTATGTGCATCCACAATATTCTTGCAAATAGCCAAGCCTAAGCCGCCTCCTTTTTTCACTCGATTACGCGAACTGTCCTCCCGGTACAAGGGGTCAAATAGATGCCGACAGTTACCTTTAGGGACACTCGGTGCCGAGTCACTGATGCTAAGAACCGCCTTATCCTGATTCCAGTATACAGAGACCTCAACCAATCCAGGTGATTGAGTGTAATCGACGGAGTTAGTTAATATATTTTTACACAACTGCAACAAACGAGAACGGTCACCAGAGATTATCACAGGTTTGCCAACGAGTGATAACGTCAGCCCACTTTTCTCAGCTTTAAGTCGCAACGCATCAACAGCTTCAGAAACAATTTCAAGTAGATCAAGCGGCTTAAACTCATATCGCAACCCACCAATATCCGACAACGAAAGCTCATAAATGTCTTCAGTAAATTTTCGAAGATGATTTACCTCCTGCTCAATTGAGCAGAGCCTTTCCAAATCAAATGAGCGTATGCCGTCTTTGATAGATTGAATTTCTCCCGTCAGAACCGTCAGCGGTGTTCTCATATCATGGGAGATGTTCGCTAACCATTGTTTACGCGACCATTGCGTACTGTGCAACGTGTAAGCGAGGTAATCTACATCGCGCATCAATTCACCCAGCTCGTCTTTTGATGTTTCATTTAGACGCACATTGTAGTCACCCTTTGATATGCTTCCGATTGTGCTCATTACTCGACGTATAGGTTTTAAAATAACAAGAGAAGCGAAAAAAGACAGTAAAGCGGCGGCAGCAATACTCAAGATGCCAAACAACAGGCTTCGCTCCCATTGCTGCTTAGATACCTGAGTTTCCAACGGAGAATTAAAGTGGCGCGAAGGAATACTGGACAGTCTCGCAATCACCTCTCCATGATACTTAACGTCTACCGTCACAAATTGTCGCTCTGGGTTGATCAATTGCTCAGAACCTGCCAGAAAGTCGCCATTCAAATCAAAGAGCGCCGTCGGCGGTTTCGCTCGTTGCCCTGGTAAAATTCGAGCCCGATCAGGAGGCAAAGGGCCTTTGGCATTTGCAGGGCGCCCAGGAAAACGAGAGATAATGTTTGCGACTTTATCTTTAGGCATAGCGTAAACATCGGAACCATGCTCTTCGTACAAGGATATCAACTTAGGCTCTAATCGCTGAAGACGAGTCTGCTCCAAAGCATTTGTATAATCAAAAAAACCTTGCTCGTAACTCCAGCGCGCGAGCACTAACATTGCGCTAACAAGCACCAAGGTAGAACTCAACAGTATGACCATGAGTTTTTGGAAAACCGTAAAAGAATCCCAGAACTTCATGACATCCCTCCGTTAAAGAGCATCAGATTTTGTTCGGCTCTCGGCAACGCCGTTGCGCTCTCTTTGGTTTCTATTTGGGAATGGGCTACATTAAGATCAGCCTTGATTAAGCCATAATGCTGCCTTGCTTGTCTTTCCACTTCTCGTTCCAAACCAAGCCATTTAAATGTGTCACTTGGGTGAAAAAAATTCTCTAAGTAAGTCTCAGAGCGAACATCTGCTACCTGATATTTTGCATTCCCACTGGCAAGCATACCAATACATAGAAGCGCAGCGTAGACATCCATATAGGGATGTGCAATAGAAACCTGTTTGGGATACTGATAACAAGGTGTAACCTGAATCACACCTCTGTCAGCGAGGGGCTCCCCAATACGGCGCATATTTGCAAAATCAATCAATGACAATGTGTCACTTTTCCCCATGATCAGGTTACTAAGCTTGATATCGCCATGCACGATTCCCTCAGAATACAGGTCATCAAGCAACGCAAGTAACTGCGTGATCATGCTTTTACGTTGCTCTAAAGTAACAGCAGAATTGCGTAAGAGTTGATCTACGCTGCTACCTTGAACATAACTACTTGTTAGTAACAAAAACGATCCACGGCGTTCTAACGAAGCATTACGCTGAACACTCAAGTGAGTACGTCGAAGTCGATGAAGCCACAACGCTTCACGCTGGAGGCACTGCACCTCTAGAGGAGACGTCGCGAGCTTAACTCGAATCTCTTTGTCATCTTGATCGCCGTTCCCCTTAAACCTAACTAAGAAACAACGCGGTCCAATTGACTCTATTACCCCGTTCGGAAACAAGGTGTTTATTTCATCAAAGAATGGGCTCATAAGACAGTTGGAGGCGTCGCTCCCTCAAAAAATCGAGGTGAAAACGGCTGACTACCACTCTTCGATTTGATCCTAAGATTGGTATAGCTATCACCAAAAACGTAACGCCAAGAAACATCATCCGTTCCGACCATTGTCGCCCCTTTCATAAGGCTAGCAATGCGAAACCAACTCCATTCTCCTACGGCCTTTTCTCGAGTACCTGAGCCTTTTTTATCAGTCGTGACAATAAAAATATCTTGCGTTTGGTTGCTGGGTATTGGCCAACTTTGTTCTTGCCAAAAAAGCGGACCATTTTGATATTCGAATAAACGCGCTCCGGATTCCAAACCAAAACGCGTTAAATTCGGCGACATCTGCTCCGCTCTAATAAAGAACTCAAAACCCACCTTATCCTTGATAAACAAACCACTCTGAAAACGTTTAGCGGTCTCTAAAAACGGCGAATATCGCGATGATAATGATGCGTATTGATGGGGAATAAAGCCCTTTAACAAGGTGCTATTCGAACCGACCTGCTCAAAATAAACGCTGTATTTGTTATGAAACAGATCTAACATGCCACCTTGTTTAAAGTAATCTTCAAAGTCAGCTAATGATGTATCATATATGGATGAACGATCAAAAGGGTAGCGACCGGAAAAACGCTGCTGATAGTAGTTCGAAAGAACCGTCCAATCATCATTAATCACCGAGCGCATTTCATTTAACGCCAAGCGGTTAATAGTACGAGCTTGTCCTTTGAGTAAGAAAGGTAAAATGGGGTCGCTGTAATCATCGGACACCCCTTCTAACTGAGCCAATACATTACTCGAATCAGCATTGGTTAACTGCTCTAAGAAATACCGACCACGACTTGTAATTTCTTTTGACTTAGCTACCCAATCCTGAGTTTGTCCTAATTTGTTAAGCGCAATATCAAGACGAGTTTGCCCCTCTTTATTGGGTTCTACTAGTTTATGTAGCGTGAGAAATGGCGCGCTGATTGAAGCAGCCGTTCGCGCAATCGTACTGTTTAAGGAAGCGTCATTAGCATTTTCGTCGGACTCATCCGTTGATTTTTGAGTTTCCTCTTTATCTGTTTCTTCTGGACCTTTTGATGCCAAATTAGTATGCGTGTTAACTAAGCTATAAAATTGAGTAATCGGTGAAAACACCGCATCAGTGACCAACTCGAGCTGTATTTGGCTGTCTCCCCAAGATGAGACACTGGTCCATGTTACGTTGGACGTAATGTCTTTCCAGTAGTGTATATAGTCCGTGATATAACGTTCGCGAAGCTGACGATTAATTCGATTTAGCTCAGCGTCACCACTGATTCGTCCCATCACACCTTCGTACGCTTGGATCGCTTCCGTTGCTAACTCAAAGCCTGTTTCTGCATACAAGTCTTCAAAGCCACGTCGAGTGAACAGATACGGGACGAGATAACCTGTAAAACCAGGTTTGAATGTAAACACCTCAGTGAACGATGGATTCAATTGCTCTCTAACGTCGATTCGGCGAGCAAACTCTGGGTGCTGTAAAATATGTTGATACAGCAACTCACTAAGGTCTTGTGAAGATAACGAAGAGCGCACCAAGGTTAACAATTCAGAATCCGCTGCTGGCGGCACTGCACCAGAGTTTAAAACATCCTGCGCAAGCAATTTAAAGCGATCTACCAGGTCAGCATCACCCTCTCCTTCTTCCTCCAATTCAGAGATATAGTAATGGGTTAACGCCGTAACATCTGCGCGATTGGGGTTGTATAAAATCTGATGTAAATTTAAAAGCTCTAGCGTTTTTACTTTGTCATCAAGCGAGTTATAAACGAACATATCTTTCAGTATGTAGTCTCTCATCAGTGTTAAGAGCACGTCATTCAACTCAAAGTGATAGGACTTACTAACGTATTTCTCGATCCCCGAATCAGGTAACCATTTCGACACATACCAAGGCTGCTGTTCCGTTTTATACAGTTCATTGATCTCCCTCAGCTCCGACAAACTAAAGATCGGAGAAGAAAGGTCATCCCTAACAATCACATCGTGCTTTAGATTGTCTTTGTAGCGTTCTAGCATGACCAATGCTTTATTATCAATGGTCGATTGATAATCATAATTGGCTTTTAGAAGCCAGACGAAACCAGCAAATAAAGAAAGTAACCCAACGCTAACGCAAAGTTTTGCGGTGCGATAACGCCACTCTTTTTTCTTATGCACGCCGACCAAAGAGGCTTCTTTGACAATATAATGCTTAAACACACTTTTGCTGAATAGACTTAAGCTTGTCGTCTTTCCATGTGCTCCTTCTAGAGATTCAAACCCCAGATCAGAAGCGTGCATAAAAGTAAGGATGTCGGTCGATGTCGTTTCACCGCCTGCATTAATGAAAAAATACCCGCGAAACTTTAGTTCAATATCATCAAACTGGTGTTGGCTAAATGTCAGTGATAAAAAATCTTCTATGTCATACCGCAATGCCGATAACTGAAATACGCCTGATACTGAAGACTCTCGATAGTCGGCATTTAATTGGCGCTTTAGCGATTCGCTTAGCGTAACGGATAAGCGAGCCAGTAAGTCGTCAAACGAACTATCAAACCACGTTTTTTCATAACCGCTACCATCCGACAAGGCGTGCAATGAGCCAAACGCTTTTTCTCGTTCACTTTCATCCAGCGTTGAGAACAGCTCACAAAAGTCTCGAACGCTCGACATTTGAGTAAAGAGGCAATAAGCAGGCAAAGCCAATCCGGTGCGGGTATTAAGGTCTGCCAATATCGTTCGATAGCGCTGACTTAAGTCACTAACACCAATTTCACTTTGATTAATTAAACTGTTCAAGCTGACAGAACAGATAACGCCGTTGAACGCTTGGCGCGGACGTTTTTTAAGAACGTGCTTGTACAACGCTTCTAAGCTGGCGACAACCACTTCCTGTTCATAACTTAGATCAAGCGATATCAATACAGCGTCATCAGAAACCCAGAAGCGCAATGCTAATAGATCGTCTGGAACAGGCTCAGACGATTCAATACTTTCAAAGCCCATTTGCTGAAGCCATAATTGTTCTTCAGGAATGCTCGGAGAAAGGTGTACATACCAGGGAACGAAATAAGGGTTGGTCGACAAGCGACTGTGTTTCTTTTGAACTTGAGCCAGTCGAGTACTTACAATTCTATCTCGCCAATCTTTTTTTTGCTTTTCTCCTTCATCCACTTTCGGACGACGTAAATAAAGGTAGACAAGCCAGCTTAAGAGAACAGTAACCACAATAAACGTGGCAATTTCAACCGCGACCACCCAAAGAGGTGTGAGAAAAATCACCCCAAATAGCCAAACTATAGCCGCGATTATCAGACTGAAAACGAGGCCTAAACTCGAAGCCATTGCTATGTTTTTTTTCTTTCCTGTCATGCTTAAGGCCTACTGCTTCCCATTTAACATAAATGCATCTGAAATACCGGCGGCACGTGCAGCGTTCAATCTTCGCGCTGCTAATATTTTGGTGCCACTCTCACTTATTACTCGAAACTTCCCCTTCCAGGCATCAATCGAAGCATTCGGCAAATCTCGTTTATACTGACTCACAAATCTTTGCGCATCACCGATCGTGTTGAAGGTCGCAAGCTGAACAATCCACACTGTTTGAGGAGAGCTCACCCCAGTCACGTGAGCGTTGGTTTGATTACTAAATGAGATTTGTGCTGTTTGCATTTCTTCAGCAGTGCTGTAATACACATATTCCGTATCCTGATCGCTCGCTTGCCCATAATAGGGTTCGGTATAGTCTGCTAATTGAATAAACGGCTGAGCTTTTTGAGGCAATGTGATGTCATACCAGTAATACGCTCCCAACCAAGTCGCTCCCACTAAAAAAAGAAAAGAAGCAAACGAACGCCACAATCTAACTGGCTTTTTAGGTTTGATGACTTTTGGATATTCCGCAATATCAGAGACCAGAAGTGGAAGTCGCTCAGATTCAGAAAAAGAGCGGCCTTGGGCAAAAACCGACTCTTCAATCCGCTTCATTAATGCGTCTAATTGGTCCTTACCATTTGCTCGATAACGGCCACGAAATCCCATTTTGAGCATGATATAAATCAGCTCAAGTAAATCGACTAATAAAACTGGCTGCAATAAGGCTCTTTCAGCGACAACATAAAATTGCTCACCGCCGTTTTTTATACCAAATAACTCACTCACAATGGTCTGATTTTCCCAGCCTGAAGACTCTCCCCAAGACGAATGCAAAATTTGCTCATCCAACATCACGGCGAAAAGAAAACAGGCCTTATCCGCAACAGATGGCGGATAATCCAGTTTCGCAACCTTGTATTTAAGATCTGTTAGCGCATTTTTAATGCCAGAACGAAAGGCGAACATGTCCGTCGGACACTGCATTCTTTTCACAGAAATAGTCAATGACAGAAGCTCAGAGCCTGCTTTCAATATGCTGTTTTCAAACAGTTGTCCATTCTGTTGGGCAATACTGTAGCGAGCATGATTTTTTAGCGCATTCACGTTATTTAAACGTGCCGACACACTACCTAAATCCGCATTGACTCCTTGGCTATCGCTAACAATCGCAAGGGTTTCTTCGTCTAACAGTTCTTTCATAGTCGTAATTTGCCTTTAACCTAGCGCATATAGCTTGATCGATAAGTCTGGAACTCGGCTATCTACATGCAACGCAATGGGTTCACGTTTTGCTTTTAGTTGCGTCCAATACTCGTGCGCTGAATCGATCTCGAAATAGGCCACATCTGCTTGCGCTTTTAATTCACTCGGTGCAACGGGCAGCAGGTGAATACCAACACCAGATTGACTGTTACGAACTAAGTCTGCAATTTTTGACAGGCCGCTCAACGTACACGCACTTGGGAAGACCTGACTTAGCGCTGGCGTTCCCATTGACGACTGGACGGAAATAACAAAACGGCGACCCTCCATTTGATTGAGGTTAGGAATGGATAAGCGCAACAAACGACGGCGTTCAAATAAGTTTTCGTCCCAAGAAAATTCGGTCACACTGTCACTTTGCACCATCGACAGTTTCTCTCGAAGCTCTGAGAATAAATGGCCAAAAACGCTTTTAAGGTCATCTCGATTAAGCGGTTTCGGAGCTTGGACAACAGCAGGTTTGAAACTCTCTAATTCGCCAGAAAAGGCAAGTAACCCCTCATATAGAGCTTCTATACGAGTCTCAGGTTGCTCCAAAGTCAGGTGCAACCATGGAATCCAGCGGTTCAATGTTTGCAACCAGAGAAACTCTCGCATCAAACTGAGGTCGCTTTTCGTTTGTTGGCCAATCCCAATTCTCTGGACAACGCTTTGCGCTCGCGCCTCTGTTAGGATATAGAGCTCTTTTATTCGCTCTTTAAGAAGTTGTGACGCGCCGTATTGCAAGCAGGTAGGAATAAAACTTTTATCCAGCACAACATTAACATCTTCGCGACGCTCTAAAATACGCGCGATTGGTAAAAGTGCTAAGCCCGTTATATCTTCCCCTTCTATCACTAAGCGAATATTAGGATCAGCGACCTGAGCTTCAATCGCGCTTTGACTCTCATCGCTAGAATCAAACAAACTAATGTTGCCCAATGCGAAGCGGCGTTGCTCCGCTGCTTCGCCATATTCATTTTCACCCTCTACCGCGAGGGGAAGTCCAAGGAAAATTCGTTTATTTATGGTTCCTTCAGGAATCTCAAGCAACAGCTCTTTTGAGCAGTCAAATAACGTCCCATCAGGGAATACGCCACTGCAATGAGTCACACTAAACTTGCCTAGTTTTAAATAGTTATGCTCAATTTCAAGAAGAGAGACACCAAAACTCCGACCTTCAGAAGTCAAAGAAATGTACTTTTGAATATATTGCGTAATATGGCGCTCTTGTTGCTGAAAGTGTTGAGGGGCAATAAACATCCCCTCCTTCCAAACAACTTTACTGTGATGTTTCAAATGGCGCTCCTTAAATCCTTAAAACTTCCACCACGCTTCTTTGACCGGTTGCGTAATCTCAACTTTGTCATGCGTGATGGCAATAAAAACGGGGTAACTTTCTGGTTCTTCCACCAAGGCAACTGAGGACTTTGAGGTGGCGGTTTCATAATTCGAAAATTCTGCAAATACAGCTAGAAATTTTGCTTGCTGCTGCACATCTAACACGAGCGTTCTTTTTTCCCCCGGAAGCACGGCTGACAATTGCTTAGTGTCAATTAATGAACCCGCCAGCGCACTCTGGTCATCACTGTATAAACGGGTAAAGCTCGCTTTATCAAAGTTACCTACATCGTTGAGTTGGTATATACGCAAGATAACAGGCCTTGCTTCACCATCCTCAAATACATTAATGTCTCCAGTCGCTTCAATATTTAGCTCAATATTTAGCGCTGGTTGAAACGCGCTATTGCTCGTTGAACTACAGCCGACCAAAACTAAGCCTAAAAGGCTGCCTAATGTGATCAACCGAATCATTGATAGCACTCTCATCGTTTGTCTCTCAACTCTTCAAACAACAACGCTGAGAACTGACGATAAAATTCACGTCGTTCCTTTTTACGATTAAATTGTTTTTTGTATAGTGACCAATACTTTTTATCTTTCTTACCCCAACCAGAGATATAGTCATTAAACTCGTCTTCTAATTGCTCTGGGTTCAAATCATCTAAAAACTTATCTAGTGTAGACTCTATGCATGCCACAAGACTTTCGCGATCGACAGAAGTCGACAAGGTGCGTTGTTGTTGCTCGATGATACTATTCAAGCGACTGATGCTGTTTTCCAACGCTGCAACCTGCGCACTTTCCGTCACTGCGAGAGATCGATTGGGTAGTGTTGACGTCGCCTCACCCATTTCGGGTTCCGCTTCTTCAATCATCACAATCTCTTCTACGCTATCATCTTGCTCTTGCGGCTGCTCCATTGCCCAACGCTCGTCATCCTCAAAAGGGTCGTAGCCATATGAATCTTCGCCCAGCACATTGTCCGCTGAAAACGCTGAATCCTCTTTCTTTGACAGCCCTTCTTTTGCCCCACTATCGCCCGAGAGCGTGCTTTCTATCCCCAATGTGGCATCATTTTTATCATTCAACACTTCATCTAAACTAAAGGGCGATGCCTGATCGCTTAACCGCTCGTCTTTCACTGGCTTAGGCGCTGTTACCTCATCATTCTCTAATGCAAACAATGATTCCATATCACTAAATAAGAGAGTGTATGCCCCTATCCGAACGTTATCGCCGTCACTTAAACGTTGCGCTTCACCTTTGCCAAGAAGAATGTCATTAACAAATACCCCATTCGTACTTCTGTCGACTATTTGGTACCCACCTTTTGGGTGCGGAAGCACTTCGGCATGCACTCTAGAAAGTGTTCGTCCAAAATCAGGAAGCTGTATCGTACATTCGAACGATCGCCCAATCGTGCCACCTGAATCAGGCAAGGACACCTGTCGACTAGCAACCTGCTCGTTATCTGGTAATTCAATCAGCTGAAAGCTAACGGTCATAAAGTTTCTCTTGTCCTTTATTTACAGCCCCATAACAAAGGGGCCTAAGAAAGTACTTAGTTCAAAAGCTTATAAACACTTCTCTAAAGACGCATTAAATCTGTCTAAGAAATTAGGCGTTTCTGCTAAGAAACTCTTTGAAAAATGCATCATAAGGTCTTGCTTCTTCAGTCTTACTTTTTTGAAGTAATCTAAAGGAATACCCGCTTTTTTTAACGAATCTTCAAACACTAATTCGTACTCATAAGCCACATCTAAGTCCCCTTGCCACAGCATTTGTAACAGCGCATCAGCGTCACGGGGCTTCTTGATAACATTGTACCCTTGTCTCTTTAAAAACAACCATTTACTCGTATTGAATTTTGCACCATAACGTAAGTTGTACTTGGACGTCTCATCATCTAGGTCTTGAGTCACACTTGGAGCAATAAACCAAGCCAAATATTCGGAAACCACAGGTGACGACGGCTTCGCATAGGTTGCTCGCTGACTGTTTGCCGAACCAGAAAAGAAGCCGTCCATATGCCCCGTTTCAACCATGAGTTGCGCTTTATCCCAACGCATCACATGGATTTCATAAGGCTGCCCCATTCTCTGCATCGTACACTTAACCCGATCAACGGCCACGCCGCCTATCGTGCCATTTTGATCAACGGTCTGATACGGCGTCCAGATTTGTGTGGCAAGCTTCACTCTGTCTTCAGCCATAGCAAAACCGCAAACAAGGAGAAGCAGAGCCGCAAACGCGGCTCGCTCTAACTTAACGCTAACTGAATATATGCAAACTAACACGGGTACCTCATTATTCTATATGAAGCGACAAATCGGCTGTCATTGGCTCAATGGTCACTGACACTCGTTCAATGGGTAATCCTTCACTTAATCGTTGAATACATTGCTCTGCCAATCGCGGCATAAGTGAACGATTGATAATTTGCTCAATAGCGCGTCCACCAGTAGTCGGATCCGTATTGCGCGAGACAACAAACTCGATAAAAGAGTCGTCCCAGCTAAATTCCGCTTTGTATTTTTCATTTAATTTTTTGGCAATTCGATTCAAACTGATTTCAGTGATCTTACCAAGCTCTTCTGCATTTAATGGGTAGTAAGGCACGATGGTCGCGCGCCCAAGAAAGGCAGGCTTGAAGTATTGCTGAAGTGCAGGGCGAATCTCTTCGACAAGCTCTTCATTAACAGGGCGATCTTCAGCCGCATTACAGATATCGCAGATAGCTTGATCAGCCGCATTTGACGTCATCACAATAATCGTATTCTTAAAGTCGATCGTACGGCCTTCACTGTCTTTTATGTGGCCTTTGTCGAAAATCTGATAAAACAAATCATGTACGCCTGGATGCGCTTTTTCCATTTCATCCAATAATAAAACGGAGTATGGATTACGGCGAATGGCTTCGGTTAATACACCACCTTCACCGAACCCGACATACCCAGCAGGCGAGCCCAATAACATAGAGATTTTATGCTCTTCTTTAAACTCAGTCATGTTGATAACCGTCAAGTTATCCCCACCGCCAAACACTTCATCGGCAAGTGCCATGGCAGTTTCGGTTTTACCCACACCACTTGGACCGCACATCAAGAAAACACCAACCGGTTTTCGGCTATCCGTTAAGCCGGCACGAGAAATACGAATGCTCTTAGCAAGCTCACTAATCCCCGCTTGTTGTCCGATAACGCGCTTATGTAATGCATCTTCAAGAGATAAAAGCTCAGCAACTTCACCTTTCACCATGTTGCCAGCAGGAATTCCCGTCCAACTCTCAATGACTGATGCAATGACTTGGCTATCAACCAGTGCAAACACGAGGGGATCATCGCCTTGCAACTTAGACAAATCATCCATTTTCGTTTGAAGTGCTGCCTGTTTAGTCGCGTCCGCACCTTCTTTAAGATTAGCCTCAATGTCCTCACTTAAAACGGTGATCTCATCAACAAGCGACTTTTCTTGCTCCCAACGTGCCATCAATAACTCAAGCTCAGCCTCTTTTTCAGCAATGCTGTCACGCAAAGCGTCGCGATCCTCTGCCTGATCAGTGAGAACGGCATCTTCCACTTCAAATGCCGACAGCTCGCTGTTTAAGTAGCGAATTTGTTGTTCAAGCTGCTCTACTTTTTCAGGTTTCGCGCCTTGAGTTAACGCAATACGGGCACATGAGGTATCCAAAAGGCTAATCGCTTTATCTGGCAATTGACGAGCAGGAAGATAACGAATGGATAAGTGTACCGCTGCTTCGAGCGCATCTTCACGTATAAAGACACCGTGGTGTTTTCGTAATGACGCCGCTACACCACGTAACATTTGCAATGCATCTTCAGCGTCAGGCTCTTCAACTTTAACTACCTGAAAACGACGAGTTAATGCAGGGTCTTTCTCGAAATACTTTTTGTATTCAGCCCATGTTGTTGCTGCAATCGAGCGGAATTCTCCACGCGCTAACGCGGGTTTCAATAAGTTTGCGGCGTCATTTTGTCCCGCTGCGCCACCAGCACCAATCAAGGTATGCGCCTCGTCTATAAAGACGATGATTGGTGTTTCTGAGCTCTTCACTTCATTGATAACGTCTTTAAGACGGTTCTCAAACTCCCCTTTAATGCTTGCGCCTGCTTGGAGAAGACCGAGGTCAAGTGAATGGATTTCGACACCTTGAATAACAGGAGGCACTTCACCTTCGACAATTCGAAGCGCCAAGCCTTCAACGACGGCCGTTTTACCAACTCCAGGCTCGCCCACCAATATTGGATTGTTTTGTCTCTTACGGCACAGAATATCAATCGCTAAGCGAACTTCACTGTTTCGACCTGAGATTGGGTCAATTTTTCCATCGCGCGCTTGTTGAGTCAGGTTGACAGTGTATTTGTCCAACGCACCACCCGCAACAGGGGCGGCTGTTGCGCCTTCTGCTGCACTAGGCGACGCTGATGAAGAACTGGAAACGCCTGCGACTTTAAGTTGGGCAATGTGTGCGGACAAGGCTTCCGTTGAAACATTCTGAAGCGACTCCAAAGACAGTTTCTTCATACCAAAGCTGTCTGACTGAACAAGTGCCTGCAACAGATGCAAGCTTGTAATTTGACCATGACCATAATTAACGGATGCAATTAACCATGCTTCCTCCATCGCTTCACTGACTGTTGCACTGATAGTCGGCTGTCCGGTTGCCCCTTTTACAAGACGCTCAACTCGGGCAGTCAGCTCCGTCAGCAATCCGTTTAAATCAATTTTTTGACGTTGGAAAAAAGAATTTAGATTTACCTCTTTATTGACGATGAGCTGAATAAACCAGTGCTCAACCTCAATAGCAGGTACTGTTTGCTTCATTGCTGACCCAGCGGCTTCTTCAAGCGCATTCTTTAGCTCAGGCTCTAATTTTCCGACAAGATTGCCTAACTTTACCTGTGACATTAGCCTTTCTCCGATTGTAATAGTATTTTGCGATATTCAGTGGCACGACGCTCTGGTGCGAGACAGTTGGTCTCTCCCAAACGAAACGCATGATGGCCTGACGACAAAGCGCCAGACGATAAGACAGGCGCATCGATGTATTCTCGTTTTACATATAGATAGATTTTGGTTGTGACACTCTCTCTCAAGTAGGAAAGCGCTAATGTCTGTAAAGCATTGGAAAAGTGGCGATTATTTAAAAGACCTAAATATTCTTTTTTGGAACGAGGCGTTATGCACACCTCCAATGTTTTGTAGGCTTGCGCCCCTTTGTTCCCCAATAGCACGCCATGCCCAAGTTTATGATTTTGCCCTAAGCGGGTTCCGATTCTCGTTTGAAAAGCGGGACTAATTCGATACAACCTTGATGCAATCGCTCGTGGGGTGATATCGAGCGAAAAATAGTCGCATAGCAAACGCTTTAAGCCAGATAAACTGCGACTCTTATTCGCCATGGCCAAACCATATCGAATCAAACTTGGATCACTGCCTTCTTGTTTTTGACGCGGTAAGGCAAACAAATGTGTCAATGCGCTTTGTTGAGTTAATCTGTTTAGAGCTCGCCCTATTGCCACCTCGCGCTCTTCTCTAAGCAAAACACTCGCAGTGCTCTCTACATACGCGACTAGCTCGTAATAACGCTGATTGAACACATCTAAAAAGCGTTGTAGCGCCTCATCATCTTGATGCAGGCTATTCAGTAATTCCGCATATAGGTAATCAGGAATAACACCTTTGCAGCCAGATAATGCTTCAAGCCCTAACTTCACACGAAGCTCTTTACCGTTTTGCTGAATTGACATGATGTCAGTCGGTGCGCCATGTGGCATCGGATCAGATTGCAGGCTGAGTTCCATCCCCTTACTCTCACTAAGAGACGTTAATATCCGCGTCGCTTGAGCAAAGTTAAACGTATGTGGACGCTCTAAAAGCCTCTTTGTCACAGACATAGCTGACTCCCGTGACATTTTTCGAATTCAATTCCCGGAACATCACTCCCGAAGCGCTCCACATTAACCTGCATGAACCGATCAAAACTACAATACTGCTGGTAGAAACCGTTGAGCACATTGCTGACCACCGCAAAATCAGCGCCCAACAGTTCATCATCAATCAAAATCGTCACCTGCGTACCGGAGGCAAATATGCTCTGCCGGTCAATCGTAATTGGAGCAACGAGGTGTTTATAGCTCACATTTTTTATCGAATCCGCCACTTTGCACTGAATGCTATGAGTGCTCAAACGCAACACATCTTGTAAGGCTCTAGTCGCGTCATCTGCCTGAGTAAGGCTGGAAAAATTCGCATTCAACATGGCAACAAATCGCCAACTTAATTGATTATCCAAGGCAGGATATTGAGGCGCCGTTGGAGTACGAACGTTCTTGAGTTCTCCGGGAATATCCACCGCTGCATACGACTCAGCGTGTGAGTAACTGGGGACTAAACACGGCAAGCGGCCATTGCAGACCTTAAGTGACATGGATAAAACCACCGCATCTTGGGCTGTTACCTCAGAGCCATAACTAACAGACAGATCCATAAGTCTGCGGCCTTTTTCATCCCAAAACTGACGTACTTGCCATTTCGGCGCACTGTCGTCAAACCAGTAACCGCCCTCGTAAATCGGACTAAGTTCCACTTCTCCGGTTGGCAGCACTTCGCAGACTTTTTCAACCGATACCACAGTCAATTCGTTGTTAGCTTGCGTATCAGCCACAACAGGAATAGACAATTTAGTAAAGTCATATCGCATTGGCTCGCCGCGCTGCGGATAAAGGTTAATCGCTGGCGTCGTATTCAATAGAAACACCTGACGATTAAACAATCGTAAATATTCAACCGGTAGTTGTTGTACAAAAAAGTTCAACGTCACTGTGCTTGATTGGAATCGAGACAACTCTTTATACAAACCTTCCAGCCGAATGTAGGCGGCTTTATCAGGGTAAGCGAAATACTCCCGCACTAGATCAAAACCAATCTGGTGATTCCCATGATTGGGCAGCCAATTAAATGAAGGATCAGCAGCGCGCGATACTAGACGCTTTGTATCAATCTCAACCTGATTGCCTTGCTCATCAAACAATGAAATCGCTTCTGTATTCAAAAGCAATAAATCAATGAGCCCACGAGAACTGTTCTCAAACCCTCGAACATAGAAATCAAAATGATCGTTTTTATCTTTCCCAAGAGAAGACGATGTAAAGTCCAACTGAGAAAAGAACACACTTGGATCGCTGCAGTTAAGCGTAATCTGAACTACTGACTCAGCTCGACGCACGGTTTTAGGTGTAGGGAAGTTAAAGGGTGCAGATTCCGCCTGAATGTCTTTGATAATGAAAGGTTCGATAATCAAATCTTCAGCAAGGCTAAAAAGACATTCCGCCTCTTTCACCATAAGCGATGCTTGCGACCCCTTTGGTAACACAACGCGTTCAGTTATCGGGTCATCACCCAGTTCCACCATTAAAGGCGTATAACTTGGGATAATTTGAAGGTAGCCAGGGTACAAGACACTAAACAGATCTTGCAGAACGTCTGGAAGTTGCTCATCGATACGTTTTTCTGTTTTTGCTGTAAGCAACGCCATGGCGTCAATCAAACGACTAATATTAGGGTCTTCTTGACCCGTTTGGTTAAGACGCATTGACGCGGCGTGATCAGGGAACTCACTACCGAAAGAATCTAGAGCACGCCTTACGTAGGCAAGCTCACGTTCAAAATAACTTAGGAGCTGATCAGACAACTTCCTGTCCCTCCATTCTGGCTACCTGATTTGAAAGACTGATATTAGAGTCGAACAAAAAAACGTGGCTGCCATCACCCGTGTCTACTTTTGCCATCAACGAAAAACTCATAATATTTTTAGAAGGGTTGCTCTCTTCTATGAATACGCTGACATCAGTAAGCCTCGGCTCAAACGTCTTAATCCACTTTTCGAGTGAGCGAGAAAATTGGTCATGGTTGATTTGACTGCTTATACTATGAGCGCTGTCGAGACCGAAGCTGAAATTAGAGGATTTAACCTCATCAAAACCTTCTGGCAAAGCCCGCATTGGCGCTTCTGAATTCAGCAGAGAAGTAAGCTGATAACGAATTGACTCTAGTAGCGAGTCATTACTCGCGCCTTGGTCTATGAAGGTTCCCCAGAAACTCATGCCCGACCTCCGACATACCCGTACCCGGACGCTTCAGAGCCCAAATCGGTGGACAAAAGGACTTCACCGCACACATTATCAAACTGGTACTGAGGCTGCACTAAAACATCACACGTATAGCGCCCTTGCTGTCCTTCGATTTCTTTTACCTCCACTCGACCTCTACTCAACGGGTATTTCGCCAACGTCGCTTCATCAGCATTAAAGAGGTTACTGGAGTACCGATCTAACCAGTTATTTAAGAAGTTTTCACACTCTTCTGCGGTTTGAAAGTTACCGATCATGCCGCGAATTTGAACCTTCAAATAATGCGCAATACGACAAATCATCAGTGTCGTTTGAATCTGCCCCATGACCGCTTCAGCATCGCCTTTTGCATGATCCCAAATAGAGTTATTACCACGAAAAAAGTACTTATCTGTAGTCAAACTATGGCAAAGAGGAATAAAGCCCTGATCCGAATAGAAATTCCCCATGTCTGTGATAATGCGAATATCTGGACAAGGTGATAAGGTTGCAAACGACCCGATTCCATTCGGTGGCACGTTCACTAATGCACCGTAGTATTTGTCTTGCCAGCGGGATTTCATAAAGCCAAACCAATTGATGCGGTTAAACTCCCGCATCGCAATAGAAGCAAATAAAAATGCGGAGTTTCCCCATAAGCCCGGTTTGACTTCCTCTTCTTCGGTAAATACAACGCCTGAGAACGGCTGAGGCGCGTACTCCGTTCTCATTTTTACCTTAGGCAAAGTAACGCCGAGAAAACGAGATACCGACTGCTTCCTTAAATGCTGCCACGCAACAAAATCAGGCCCTTCTAGAATTTTTTTGACACGACGCGTATCGGATGCCCAATCCGCCCCTTCTTCACCAAAAAAGTCATCCGCGGACGATAGAATAAAAGGGCAAAGACATAAGTCACCTAAATTGGCTAGTAATTCCGCAGTATATAAGTCGTCAAAGTCACTGTCTAAATCAGTAGACAGCGCATGGTCGACGACAATCATGCCAAACGGCTGACCTCCAGACGTATTTAACTCTCTATTTCCTATCAAGTTATACAAATACGAACGACGCAGTGTAAGCGCATTATTCAGTTCATATGAAAGGTCAGGCCACGATAAATTTAGAATTTTAACGCGCGTTTTCTGGTTGCTAACGGGCAAAGATGTCAAAACCTCAACACCTCGCCACGCCGCTTCCAATTGTTTAAAGTCAGGGTGATGAAGCAGCTGTGAAACTTGCGACGAAACGCGAGTATCTATTTCTGAAATCAGCCTAGACACGGCCGCAAATAGCGTATCGCGATTCAATAATATCTGTGGATCTAACGTCACTAAAAGACGCAGGGCTTTTTCTAAAAAGCCTTGCTCATCAGTGTCTAGACCACACAGATCGGTTTGTAATTGCAAACTCAGCATACTCTCACCCAACTTCAAACGTCCTGCTATTAACCAGGAATCTTCGTGACCATACGAACGGAAGTTGTCAACTCTTCCATTTGAAGCCATGGGCGAAGATGTGCAACCGCCGAGTAAGCGCCAGGACGGCCAGGTTGCTCTACCACTTGAATTTGCGATTCACACAACGGAGTTTTAGAGCGCTCCGAATTACCAACCGCACCAGAGTTAGTATATTGGTCAATCCAAGTTTGCAGATCTTTCTGGATGTCATTCGCTTCTAAGTTGGAACCCAACATATCACGTCCCATTACTTTCAAATAATGGGCGATACGGCTACTCGCCATGATGTAAGGTAAACGAGCAGAAATTGCAGCATTGCCAGTCGCGTCAGGGTCAGCAAATACTTTTGGCTTCTGGGTCGTTTGACTACCAATGAACACGCCATAGTTCGTGTTTTTGTAGTGCACCAATGGCATGAAGCCAAGATCACTCAACTCTTTCTCACGTTCGTCAGTCAGGTTAATCTCGACTGGACATTGTTGCTGTAGATCACCCGCTAAAGACTTGTATGTCAGATTAGGAAGGTTCTCTACTTTACCGCCATTCTCAAGACCACGAATTGCTGTACACCAACCAAATGCCGTAAACGCTTGGTTCATCTTCAACCCTAAGTCGAACGCTGCATTTGACCACACTAATTCAGAGTTATCTTTTGGTTTTGGATTGCCATCAGCATCCACCGCAAGCTCTTCAAAATCAAATGCCTCAGTTCCCAACCCTTTCGCACCATATGGCAGACGTGAAAGCGTTTGAGGAAGCGTAAGCACAACATATCGAGCATCATCGCTCTCTCTGAATGCATTCCAAGAAGCGTAAGCAGGAGAATCGAAGCCTGCTGCAACCGGTTTGCCTTCATCAAATGTTTCGAACGAGTCAAACTCAAACATTTGTGGGTTTGCTGCCGCGACAAATGGCGCATGACTCGCCGCTGCGGTTTCACCCATATAACGCAATAGAGCAACATCTTCGTCTTTATGAGAGAAGGTATAGTCACCGATCAACGCGCCATAAGGCTCGCCACCAGCGGTACCAAACTCTTTTTGGTAAAGCGCATCGAATAACGGACTACGATCAACGGCTGGCGCATCTTCAAATTGCTCAAGCAACTCATCTTTGCTGAAATCTACCAATTTGATTTTCAGCGTTCTGCCCGTTTCGCTTTCTTTAACCAGCTTGTTTAGACCGCGCCAAGAACCTTCCAAACTTTGGAATTCATCTTGTTGCATAATCGCTGAAAGTTGCTTCGACATTTGCTTATCGATTTCTGCAATCGCATTTTCGATCGTCTTGGTTACGTTTTTATCCCAAGTAACTGTTCCATCAAGGGCTTGCTCAGCTAATACTGAAAACAGCTCTTTAGTCGTGTCAGCAGGAGTTTGAGTCGTCGCAGCAATCGCACGATCTAACAGACTTGCGGAACCCGCTTCTGCTTCAGCACCTGTTTGATTTTCTAATTCTGCACTCATGTTTATTCTCCTTTCTCGATGCCAAGCTCGCTAGACAATGCGTTGATTTGATCCGCGCTTTGTAGCACTTCTTTTAAAAGCTTCTCAAGATCGCGTGAGCGGTCTGCTTTAGAAAGTAGCGTTTTTAACTGCTGACGGGTCTCTGCTAATTTCTTCAGAGGGTCTACTTGTTCGATCAAAGAATCTGGTTCGAAATCTTTCATAGAAGAGAAAGACAACGCTGCCTCAAATTGGCTGCCATCATCAGACAAAGTGTTATCAACTTTTAACTTTAATTCTGGTCCCACTCGGTTAAGGACTGTATCAAAGTTGTCTTTATCGATCTGGTAGAAGGTGCGATCCTCCAACTCTTCACGATCTTCTTTGTGTGCAGAAAAATCCCCTATCACACCCATAACAAATGGCAGTTCTTTGTTTTCAACTGCGCCATTTGTTTCTACATCGTAAGTAATACTTACGCGGTTTTTACTGACACGCTTATGCTGCGAATTTAAGGCCATGTTGCTTCTCCTCGCTGTCTAATTTATTTCGCTTTTGACTCAAGCTTACCTGTAGTGCAATCAAACTTAACGGTATCACCTTTTTCGATTTTACCGCCGTCGCCTTCTTGGTAATAAACTTTCGTTAATGTAGTGTAGGTCAAAGTGAAATCTTCTGACGGTAGGTTGCCATCGGAACCTGCGATGTTGTAACTTGCGATACGCGCCTTTTCTAGCGTTAGTACTAGGTAAGGATCTGCACCCGAACCATCACGTGACGGTTTAGTCAAAAGAATCTCAACGGTCTTACCTTCTGCACCTGGTGCGAAAAGGAAAGTAGTCAAGTGAGGAGAGGCGCCGTCAGAAAGACGAGAAACACCAATTGCATCCAAAGACACCATGCCTTTGTCAGCATTGTTTGCATTACCTACATCAACATGTACACCACGGTTTGCACCCCAATGCATTGTATCAATAGCAAAAAAGCCTTTTTTGCCACCGATATCGCCTATTGTTGCAGCACCTTTGATGTCGTTTAATCCATCAATTCGCATGTAGATAGAAGCCATGATATTACCCCTTTAGTTAATATGTCGTTAAATGACGTTTGCTCGTTAAAATAACTACCATTCAATTGCTGACAGACCGTCGTTTGAGTCACTGTCTGTCGATGTTGAATTCTCTTCTTTTTTCTCTTCCACTGGCATTGTCGGTATAGAAGGTTCTGCCGGTTTCGATGCTGTCGCTACTGCACTTGGTACCGCCGCTGTTGCATGTGAAACGGCGCCGACTGTCGACATAGCCGTAGGTTTGATATTGGATTCGTGCTCCGCACTTTCCAAACCTGCAAGTTGTTCAATACGCTGGTGCACAGATCCGTTGTCTCCGACCAATTCGGCAAGCAATTCGGGCAAAGACATCCCTCCCCACCTGATCGCGCGCTTAAGCAATAAATAAATTGGGCTGTGCGGCTCTGTTTCTAAAAAGTAATCCGCGATACTTTGCAATTGCGATAACGCCTGCTCTCTGGATGCGACCGCACCCGCGCTAGAAAATGCGGCGACAGAAATGCCCACTGGCACGCCATTTTGCGCTACAGGTTGCGCTGCACCAGTGGATAGATCAGCCTCTGACATTGGCGTTTCATCGGCGGTCTCTATCGTGTTGTTTTCCTGAACAGGTTCTTCTTCCGGCTCAGGATCCAAAGGCCACCGCGTAAATTGATCTCCAACCAAGTATTTAATTGCATTGAGAAGGCGCTCTATAGAGTCCTTTACAAAGCGAAAACTGATGGACTGCGCACCAACATTGAAGCACTTTTCTGATAGTGTCTTTTCAAGTTTAATGAGCGCTTCCATTGCTTCGCCTAATGCCAGAATACGTTCTTCAACGTCTGAGCGCTCGTCCGACAATGCCTTGATTGCGGCCTCTTTTAGGTCAGAGAGTCCGCCAGACTTTTCAGCTTTGAAGAACACGCCGTAATCCGTTTCTCCGACCAATGGCAGCATTTGCAACGGCATGTATAAGAGACCACTTTCCGCCGTATCCCCCACTAACTGCAATAGAGGTTTAACACGAAACTCTGCTACTTCTTTTGCTTGCGCGTCTTCACCCTCTCCCTTTCGCTTTTTTTCTGGAAGCGTGGGTTGCAATGTTTCCCAGTTAGACTCAACGACTTGTTCAAATGCGGTCAAAGCGCCCGCCAATCGTTTGAACGGGTCGTTTGAGAACAGCTGAGACACCGTAAACCAAGAAAAAATCTCTACGTCTTTTGACGTCTCTTTAAGGCATTTCTGGCATTCTTCTGCGAGATTTGCCCAATTATCCGTGTTTGCGTTTACAGCTTCTGCATCTTCCAGAGCATCTGGGGTTTCTACTAACTGTCGAAATGATGACTGCGCCATATTGAACGCATTGCGATACCCGCGGTACAAAGTGCGATTATCTTTAAGATATTCACCGCTAGGTTGATCGTCGGATATCGGGTTAATTAACTCTTCAAACATTACAGTTCCTCGAAGAAACAGAGCATCTAGTTAGCATGAATATTAGCAGCCGTTCCGGTCACGCCAGGCTTAGCCTGACAAGCCGTAAAGTGGCTCCATACAAAACTAGATAATCGTGAAATCGCCCAAGCTTGCGCTGGTCCCGAGTCTTGCTGCTCCGCTTTTTTCGAATTGTATGGGCCACATTTGATTGTTAATGGCTTAGCACTATTCACATAGTCATAAGGGTTTGCAGGAGAAGAAGAGCCATGGGCGGCTGCCGCTGCTGGACTCGTTGAATTTGCAGAACCGCTATTATCATCGTCTGCCGCTCCTTTCACATCCTGAGCCATTTTTAGCTCCTTCTGAAGCATTTTAGAAAGGATGTTCGTCGCTAGCATAATTTCCTGATCACCCTGCGCTAAACTACGACATTGGGTAATCGCTGTTCTTAATTTATTGCCAGTTTTACCTGTGATCTTAGGTGGTACAACAATCGTGCATGCCACGTCACTCGGTAAGAAAACATTCTTCCCATCTTTTTCAGCAAGTCGAGATAGATTATAAAATGCATGGCCATATGCTTTGCCACGGGACATTTGGCTAACGTTCAACTGTAACTCTACGATGTGAGGGATATCATGACCTTTATACTTAATCATGACCCTAAGGAAGAATTTGATATCTTTATATTCGTCTTCTATCCCCTTCGCCCATAAGTCTTTAACAGCAGGACTCTGCTTTGACTTGAGCGACGAGTATTCTTCGCAATGGTAAATGTAATCACGAAACGCCAGCATTTGAGCCACTGTTGTAAAGACAATAGTAGCTCGGGCAATGTCTTTAACTTCAAATGGCGACTTCATACCCGATTTGTCATTGGCAGGATTAGTTAAATCAATACCGCATTTTTCCGCTACTCGTTGCTTCGTTTTTAAAGGTGCGCGCTTATAAGCGATCGCTTTTCCTTGTTCATTTTTAACGCTGTTACTCAACTTGCGCATAAACTCTTGCAGCTTCGCATTTGCCAAAGCGGCTTGCTCCAAAAGCTCATCAATTTGCCCACGAGGATCAGTTGGTGGAGTTAAAGTGGTTTGCGAGACTATTTCTCCGCGAGTGTATTTAATTGGCATCTCTGTTTACCTCTAATCTACTTTATTAGCCACCGATCTGAACGGTTGGCGCCCCAATGACAATGGATCCACCGTGTGCAGTCGTATCTCCCATACGCGCAGCAGGCATTTTACTCACCAATACCGTCGCACTTCCCTTAATAATGCTGTCTGGAGGACCGACACAGACACACATATCTCCCATTTTTGCCGCTGGCAATTTGCATATAAGTACCGTCGGCGCTCCCGGGCTGACTATTGGCCCTCCAACATGTGGAATCGGTGGTACCGCAGGTGTCTGCATTGGGCATGTATGCATATCTGTTAAACGTGCTGCACAAGGCATTTTGCTCCCCTCTTAACCTTCAACTGTTCCCGTTCCGCCGTTCGCCAAATCCATTGCAGAGCGAAAAACGTCTTTATAAAACATCTTATAGCCATCCCATTCAGGCAGCGCTGCCGCCGTATTGACCGCTCCACCTACCGCTTTTGAATACAAAAATTCAGCAGGCATAACAATCGGGTTATCAATCGGAGCGATACTGCCCGCGCCACTCCAAAAAACGGCCATTCCAAGCCACTTAGAGGCGCTTTCATTCGAAAGCTTTTCGATCAACACTTCTATCTGCCGTCTTAACGGTTCAGTAGGACTTTTCACCCACGCAATCGATGCGTCGAGCACTTGTTTTTCAAGTGGCTTCAAGACGTCTGTTCGTTTACTTACGCCAATACACGCCCACCAAATAGACTCTCGCATAGGTAATGCGTGTGCCCAGAAATTGGCGAGATCAATATTGGCTTCCAACTTAAGAAGATGTGCAACCAACTGCTCAGGCGACAAGGCTGGATCAACCGTTTCAACCACGTCATCAGACAGTTCAAAGTGTTTGAGTATGGGCGCAACCGCTTGAAAAGGAACTTTCTTCATCACTAGTTCACCATCACTACGCCGCCTTTTACGGTCGTCATTCCACTTGCCGATATTTCTGCCGTTGCATTGCCTTTCACTGTCGCACCAACATCGCCTTGCATCGTACAGTTCAACCCTTTAATTGTGACGCCTGTCGAGCCTTTCGCGCTTAAGCTTGTTCCTGCTTGTAAAGACATAGAAGTCCCGCCTTTTGCGCTAAAAGAACCGTCGGATTTAATCGATACTGAAGTGCCTGATTGACTCAAACTACCTCCATCAACAGACACTTTAGAGCTGCCCGAAATTTCAACCGTTCCACTCGAAATTTCTATTTTGCTACTGGTCATCACAATCTCACTGCTACCCACTTTAAGCGTGATTTTACTGTCCCCTTCCAAGGTGATTTCTTTACCTTTTTCAGTGATTTTTTCGGTGGCTGTTAACGTGTAGTTTTTTTCAGTTTTTACACTGACATCTTCTTTAGCAGTGAGACTGTGAGTTTTCTCTACTGTCTGCTTGATGTTCTTTGTCACCGCTAGCGACATTTCACCGCCCACGGTTTCGGTATGATCGTTAACAACATCGCTGGTGAGGTCTTTTGCGGCATGCATATAAATCGATTCGTTGTCTTTTTTGTCATCAAACCGAAGTTCGTTTGACTCACCAACTAATTTCGTTTTAACGCCGCTCTGAGTGGTGTTAGCAGTAGGATATGGTGGCTTTTTGGTGTTGTTATAAACACTGGAAACAACAACGGGTTGATTGGGATCACCATTAATAAAGCTAACAAGTACTTCTTGCCCCGCTCGCGGTAGAAACTGCATTCCGTAACTGCTCCCTGCCATCCCTTGTGCAACCCTTACCCAACAACTGGTTTTATCACCCGTTTCAGGGTCCCAATGAAATTTAATTCTTACTCGACCGGACGCATCATTTGCAGGTTCTCCATCCTTACTGCCTGCCACAACTGCAGATTGAAGACCATGAACCACTGGTTTTTCCCGCATCGCCGGATAACTCTGCTGATCTTCCGGTATACAGATTAAGGAACTATTAACTTGAACCCCAGAAACGCCATTCTCTTTAATTTCACAGTGTATTTTGGATACCAGATAATTTCCTTTTTCACTGCTACTCGGGTGAGCATTGAGTTTTAGGTAATGCCCTACACAAAGGTCAGCGGACTCAGTTTCAGCAAGTACTTTGTGATAACCTGAGTCTAATTGTCCTCGCTGTACGTCAGCAATCGAAGAGGCAAGGTCAGTATAGGCTCCGGTTTTACTGGACGTGGGGTAAAACAGTTCCGTTAATTTCGTATTACCTGACACCGAATATTTGGATTTTTTCGCTTTACTGGTGACTAACTTTGTTTGATTGTAATCGTAGGCTGTTAGCTCAACGGATGCGCTATGAAAAGCATGTTCTCTCTGCCACTTGTTTAAAACATCGTAATCGCCAGTAGGCGCAGCAGCGTAATCGAGCGTCGCTAAGTCATCTTTTGCAAAAGGTTTGGATGCATCCTGAAGGTACAGTGTGTCGGCTTTACTGTCCTTACCAAAGAAAAAATGCACGCCCTCTTCGGCCAGTAAACGAGTGATAAAATCAAAGTCGGACTCATTAAATTGAACACAATACTCATGCTTTGTTGATGGCATACTTTTGACACTGTAATTCCCTTTAAACCCAAGGTCGTCAAAAATAGACGTAACAATCGTTTGTGTGGTTTGCTCTTGAAAGACTCGACATTGGCGAGAATGCTTCAGCAGAAACAACCAAGGCGTTACCGTTAACCTAATAGTGTAATAAGTAGAATCAATACGCTGAGATTGGGCTTGAGCTTTAACGACATAACCCTTGAATTGACGTGCACTAGAACGACTGCTGCCAACAACACTAAAAACGTCACAGGAGACTTCTTCACCTATCCAGTCAGATGGGGCAGACTTTGTAACCAACACATCGACGACCCACTCATAGTTTTCACTCAAGGACTCTTCAATAGTGAGGTTAGCCGCAACGAATTCGGTACTACTAGAGTTTTTGACAACAAGATAGCTGCCACTTGGGTCGACTAGCTCATTCATTTGTTCGCATCCTTGCTCTCAATATTAACTAGGTCGGCAAACCGAAGTAATTGAATAGGGGGGTAAAGCGACATTTGTCGCGCAACAGCCATGTTGATAGACATAGAATAGCTGCTTAACTCCGCGATTGGCAACTCTCCAGGAACCGCATCATCAAACAAAATTTTAGCCGCTTGGTTAGCCGCCAGCTGCCCGACTAAATAGTATTTATTCGACACAGAGATTAAGGCAGAAGAACCAGTCACCATCGAATCATAGGCACTCGCAACGGGCAGCCCGTGTCTTATCGCCGCTTCAGTAAACGCATCGCTGTTTGTTTGATTGTAAGAGCTGGATCCTACATAGACCACATCAGCGCCTTTAGCGGCAAGCTGCGCCATCTTCTCATCAAACTGATTCGGCAAGGGTTTACCAGAACTATCTAACTCATACTCTTCCTTTACGACGTCAAAGTTCATTTCCTTTGAAAGCGCTTCTAACTTTTGCGTATTCAAAACGGAGTTCAACTCTCCAGACGAATACAATATCCCCACTTTGTCGACGGAAAAATACTCTCGCATTGCTTTAATTTGAACATCTTCCCCGACACGGTTACGAATACCTGCTACCGTTGGCCTGCCACTGGTGTTGTGAGATTCAATAATGTCAGCACCTAGCGGATCAGCCACAATCATAAACATGACTGGAATATCGCCTAGCTTTGTTTTCGAGCCGTATTCATTTCGAGTACCAATAATCGCTTTACTCACACTGGTTCCCCAGGTGACAACCAGATCAGGACTCAGGGCTGTCGCTTCTTCTAAAAAGCCAGCTAATTTTGAGCGGTCCCGATTCGCATTGCGAACAACGATTTCAACAGGTTGGCCTTTTAGGTAGTCATGAAACCCTTGGCAAGCCTCTTCGCAGCCACGCCAAACCGCCATAAAAACGGTCTTTTTATTTTCGTTGTCCTGCACCGCAAATGCATTCGGTACAAACACTAAGATTAACGCAAAGATGGCTATTATATGTTTCATGCAGACACCTCTTCTGTATTACTTGAAGAAGGAGAGCGGAGGAAAATCAGTGTACAGACACCTGCCGCGACGATCCCCACACCAACAATGGCCATAGCCTGACCAAAGTCATAAAACGACAGTAAGAACGCAACAATAATCGGCCCCAAAACACTGCCAATTCGTTCAGACGTTCTCAATATACCTAACACCTCGGTACGACCAACTTCTGGTGTGTTTTCAGACGCTTCAAGCGCACAGGCTATCAATGGCGCTTTCAGAATAGAGTGTGCGATCCCCATCAGAGTCACTGCCAACAATATTTTCAGTAATGAGGCTTCCCCATATAGAGAAATCAAAATAACACCAGACAGAATCGTTCCAAGTACAACCAACTCACGCATTTTTTTCGTTTTGTCTGCGATCCCCGATGCAATAGGGCTAATCGGTATAATGATTAAAGAATAGATCATCATGATACGACCAATCTCCGACTGGCTTGCATCGAGCGATACCAGATACAAAGGAACCATAAAGTATAAAAAGCCCGTCAAGACGATTTTTGCAGGAATCGCACAACAAATCACCACGGCAACAAAACGCACATTTCTGGCTAGGTATTTAAGACCGCCTTTTTGACCAGCTGCTTTCTTAGCACCACTGACACCACCTTGAAACATGCGCCATGCAAGCAGCCCAGCAAAACAAGACAAAGCAGCCGATACAAGAAAAACGGGCTGATAGCCAACACGATCAGCAATAATAGCCCCCAACGCAGTACCGCACATGGTTGCTGTCATCAAAACACCAACAAAAATAGCCATCCCTTTAGCACGGTTCTCTGGTGTTACTACCGCCGCAATATAACTTTGACAACTGATGGTAATCACGGCATAGCCGAGGGCAGTTATGCCTCTCGAAATCACAATATCGACACTATCATTTGCAAATGCACACCCTAAATATCCTCCGATTGCTGGAATAAGCCCCAACAAAAACAACGGCTTTTGTCCCCAACGGTCCACCCATTTCGCGGCGAAAGGCGTACATGCGGCAATAACAAACATAAAGACTGAAATAGGAAGACCCAACATGACGTCTTCCGATACCCAAGAATTCGGCTCGTAAAATTCAGCAACAAAAAGTGGCATAAAAGACTTTTGCAGCTCTTCTGCAAACGAGAAAACAAACAAAGGAATTCGTGCATCGACGATATCGCCTTTTTTCACTCCTAAGCGGCCTTGCAACTTAAATTTGTCGGCGATGGTTCGCAGGTTATCCATCGTTTTACTTTGCTCAGTAGACAAACGGCTTAACAGTCGGCTAAAACGCCCTTGCAGCTCTTTCGAGTCTTCATTTAATCGATCGGCAAACGTCCCTATCGCGCCGTGCGCAGGGACATTTTCATTAACGGAAAAGTCCCCTGCTATTTGACGCTTTAAGATAGATTCGGATTCTTCAAGCGGACCGGAGATGTAAAACATTACCACCACCATAACCACTTCAAAGCACACCAAAAGAACGGCAACTAGGACGATCGCAATATCAAAAAAGATATCCGTAAGCTGAGACTGAACATAGGTTGAACTTAGTCCCACATACACAGCGCTGTTAGCAAGCCCTTCATTTTCAAGGTCTAAGCGATAAACATCATCTTGCTGTTGATCACTCCCTTTCAGAAACGACGGCAATAACATAGGAAGCTCGTTCGCAACGACCGTCAGTCGCTCACCAAACGATGCGTTTAAATATCGTGCTGAGTTCTGTTCGAAGGCCGCATTATCGACATTATCTAAATTTGCGACTTGTCCAACTGAGTACAAAACATCGCTGTTGTCCGTTACTGCGATGAAAGTGAGCTCTGGATACTTAGAAATTGTGTCGTCGAGATACGCATCCATCCCTCTAATTTGATCAAACGGGACCCCCGCCGTTATAGCTAAGTCCACATCATCATGAATACCTTGAGCGATCGCATTGGCTTTTTTGAGCAGCTCAGGTTTCACTGAGAAGTTAAATTCAACTAGGGTATATACGGCACTTAAAATAGAGGCTAGGAATGCACTGATAATCGTAATCAAAATAAGACGACTATTTATCAGGCTAGCCATACTCTTAACCTTATCTTTCATCGTCTCACTTCACCTTCATTCGCATCACTTTTGGAAAAGCTCTTAATGCGCTCTAGCTCTTCCGATACATAACTCTTCATCTTTTCACTTTGCTTTATCTGCTCTGCAATATTGTGAGACATCGAACCATGTTGAGCATCGTCTAGCGCTTTTTTCTCGCCAGACGAGTAGCCTTGAATCAATTTAATAACATTTGCGACGTCCGCGAAGCCAAATCGTATGATGAGAAACACAATAAAAGACGCGACCAGAAAAATAAGCACCGTCGCTTCTAGAAGGTGTAATCGAACAAGAGCGTACATACCATAGAGGGCAGATTTGTCATATTCAATGACAATACTGCCAGCAAGAGAACCAAAGCTGTTTGTAATTTGAAGCCCGCTATAAAGTTCCGAATCGCTACTAAACGTCCACTTTGCTTCATTAGATTTGAGCGCTCGGCGAACGACATCTTGAGATATAGCAACATATTGTCCGTTATCTGCCCGAGACTGATAAACAAGGTCGCCTGTCTGATCGATAAGTGAAATCGATAAGACATTCGGTTCTCTCAGCCTTGCTCGATCTATTTGCTCTTTGACGTTATCAGCGGATTTCAATGAAATACCTAGACGCTCGGCACGTTTAATCGAGGTTTCCAATGATGCAGAAATGACTTCGAGTTTAGACGAGACAACATTCGACATTAAGCTGTCGAACTTCATATAATTCATTAGGTAAAGAAGACTCAAAACTGAGAGCAGGATCAACCACACCGTGATCACTAACCTCAAATGAACTTCAAAAAAAGTCCTCATAACCTTACTTCCCCTGAGTAATATTGTAGATCAGGATTATTTATACCCTGAAGAATATTTGCAAAATTTGCATAGAATATGCAGCAGCGTCTTTTTTATTGCGAAATTAAAGCGTAGATAGCAATTGCTAAAATAAAAACCCATTTTCTGGACCCGAGCCCATCAAGCCTGTTGCCAACAATCCGAGCACATCATAGTCCGTTCTTTATTAAGGAAAAATTAACAGCACTAAAAACACATATGAATTTTCATATGTGTTTTTTTCTGTTAGGGTTACATTAGTGGCTCAATTAGGCACACACTAAAATGTCTAATTAATGAAGGTCTAACAAAAAGATGTAACAAGGGACATTGGAGAAGGTTTAATGACCCCGATAACGCTTTTCAAATCCCTAGCGGATGAAACACGCCTCAAAAGCATTCTTCTCATAAAGGAAGAAACAGAGCTTTGCGTTTGCGAATTACAGCACGCCTTAGGTGAAAGCCAGCCCAAAATATCTCGCCATTTAGCTCAACTAAAACAGATCAGCCTTTTACAAGATCGTCGTGAGGGTAAATGGATCTACTACCGATTACATGATGACTTACCAACGTGGGTCAGTAAAACAATCGAGTTAACGCTTTTAAACAATGCCGATTTTTTATCCTCAGCTACAGCGAGTTTGGCCGAAATGGGCGACCGCCCCACGCGAATGGCAGCCTGTTGCTAAGTATAGAAAAGCAACAGAGTTAAGCTAAGGTTCATAACGATGCAAAAAACTAACAAACTAATTGGGAGTAAATCTAGATGACAATAAAAGTAGGTATCAACGGTTTTGGCAGAATGGGGCGCCTGTCCTTCAGAGCAGCATTCGACTGGGAAGGCATCGAGTTTGTTCATATCAACGACCCCGCTGGCAATGCTGAAACGCTGGCTCACTTAATCAATTTCGACTCTATTCATGGCCGCTGGCACAACGAAGCCACCTCTGAGAACAACACCATGATCATCGGTGAACATCGTATTAAATGCACCCAAAATATGCAGATTGGCGATACTGATTGGTCGGAGTGCGATATTGTCATCGAAGCATCTGGAAAAATGAAAACCAAAGCGTTGCTAAACGCTTACCTTGAACAAGGTGTAAAGCGTGTCGTGGTTACCGCACCAGTCAAAGAGGACGGCGTTCTTAATGTCGTCATGGGTGTTAACCATCAAGATTACGACCCTGCTGTACACCCAATCGTCACAGCGGCATCCTGTACGACCAACTGCTTAGCACCCGTGGTCAAAGTCCTGCACGAAAAAATCGGCATTAAACACGGTTCGATGACCACCATTCACGATATTACCAATACTCAAACCATCTTGGATGCGCCTCATAAAGACCTAAGACGTGCTCGCGCCTGTGGAATGAGCCTTATCCCGACGACAACAGGTTCAGCCACCGCTATCACCCATATTTTTCCCGAACTTAAAGGCAAGTTAAACGGCCATGCGGTTCGCATCCCCTTAGCCAATGCATCTTTAACTGACTGTGTCTTCGAATTAAATAAACCCGTTACTGAAGAAGAAATTAATCAAATCTTAAAGAACGCCGCCGAGAATGAACTAAATGGTGTTCTTGGGTACGAAGAGCGCCCTCTTGTTTCCATTGATTACCGAACCGATCCACGCTCCAGTATCATCGATGCCCCATCCACAATGGTCATCAATGGCACTCAAGTAAAACTGTATGTTTGGTATGACAACGAGTGGGGCTACGCAAATCGCACTGCAGAGTTAATGCGTATGGTCGGGGAAATCGATCAACAAGCGTAGTAGAAACACACTTCGAACTTTAAAAATCGCGTAACTGGGATAAATAGCTAGGATAACGTTATGCTTGCACTAAGCCAGCTTCCAAAAAACGTAAAGCAATACCTGATCATCACAGGCAATTATTGGGCTTTCACACTCACAGATGGCGCACTGCGCATGTTGGTCGTACTGTACTTTCACGATTTGGGGTACAGCCCACTTTCAATTGCGATGCTGTTTTTGTTTTACGAATTTTTTGGGGTCGTAACAAACCTCGTTGGAGGCTGGTTGGGCGCTCGAATTGGTTTAAATAAAACCATGAATATTGGGCTCGCCTTGCAGATCCTTGCGCTAGGTATGTTGCTCTTTGATGCCTCGTGGCTAACCGTCCCTTGGGTCATGGCGGCCCAAGCTCTGTCCGGCATTGCAAAAGATCTCAATAAAATGAGCGCAAAGAGCAGCATCAAGGTACTGGTTCCTGACAATGCTAACCAAGCCCTGTATAAATGGGTCGCCTTACTGACTGGTTCTAAAAATGCGTTAAAGGGAATTGGCTTCTTTCTTGGCGGGGCGTTACTTGCACTGTTTGAATTTCATGGCGCCATTCTCATTATGTGGGTTGCTCTCGTCATCGTCTGGTTGTTTAGCCTATGGGCCTTGAAGGAAGACTTAGGTAAAGCGAAGTACAAACCTAAATTTAAAGACCTTTTATCGAAGAGCCGAGCGATTAATACGCTTTCTGCCGCACGACTGTTTTTGTTTGGCGCTCGAGACGTCTGGTTTGTTGTTGCTCTTCCCGTTTACTTGTCTGTAACCCTAGACTGGAATCACTGGCTAGTCGGCGGGTTCATGGCGACGTGGATCGTGGGATACGGCATTATCCAAGCATTCGCCCCCCACTTTACGGGGAAAAAACAAGGTAAAACACCAGATGGTCGCGCCGCGTTATTATGGGCATTAGTACTGACGCTTATACCAGCCTCAATTGCACTGTCACTTAATTCATTTGAACAGTGGAATACGATCATATTGATTGGCGGGTTAATGTTATTTGGCGCATTATTTGCGATTAATTCGTCATTGCACAGTTACTTAATCGTACTTTATGCAAAAGAAGACGGCGTGTCCCTCGATGTTGGCTTCTACTATATGGCAAATGCTATGGGTAGACTAATTGGCACCATCTTGTCAGGCTTACTTTTTGAAAGTTACGGCCTAGTTGTGTGTTTATGGGTATCCAGTGGATTTATTTTGATCACGTCGGTGCTTTCAATATCACTGCCTAGACATAAAGAGTGATCGTTAGCGGTATTAAAATATGAAAGATAGAAAACGCCTTTTCCTATCTTTCATACAGCTCATTTCAAACCGAAAGCCCTCTCGGGTTCGACAGCCCGTAACGACCGCTACGGCAATATAGGGTTAATATTTGTTCCTCCATCAATATTATATTCCGAGCCAGTAATGAAGCTGGCTTCATCCGAAGCAAGAAAAGCGACCAGCTTGGCTATGTCTTCAGCCTCTCCGAAGCGCTTTAATGGGATTCGATTTTGCATCGTTGCAGATAATTCGCTTAACACCTCTTGAGACATTCCCAACTTTCCGAATATTGGGGTATTCACGGGTCCAGGATTGACCGAGTTCACACGTATTTTCCGCGGTGCTAATTCCGTTGCTGCAGTACGTGTAACAGCGTTCATTGCAGCTTTACTTGCTGCGTACACTGCCGTATTTGGCATACCTGTGTAGGCATTGATTGAAGATAAATTTATGACTGACGCCCCGTCATTTAACAGAGGAAGTAACTTCTGTAAGGTAAAAAACGCCCCTTTAAAATTAATGTTCATCATATTATCAAAGGTTGCTTCGTCCATTTTCCCTACTGGAGCAAAAACGGTAATACCTGCGTTTATAAATAATATGTCTAGTTTCCCCAGCTGTTCCTCTATTTGAACAGCAAGCTGATTTAAATCATCCATCTTGGCCTGATCTGCTAAAATCGCCTGAACACCTAGTTCTGAGGAGGCTTTATTCAAGGCCTCTTTATCTCGCCCCGTTATGACAACCTCTGCTCCTAACGCCTTAAACTTCTGAGCCGTTGCAAAGCCAATACCGCTATTACCGCCGGTAATCAATGCCTTCTTACCTTTTAAACTAATCACATCACACCTCCAAAAAAATTATGTACCGATCGGTACAAATTGAATTCTGTACTGATCGGTATATAATGTCAAGTATCCCCACATAAAGAGTAAAGTTCGTTATGGTGTCAGGTCGTCAACGTACATTCGATAAAGAAGAAGCACTGCATAAAGCAATGGAAATATTTTGGCTAAAGGGCTTCTCTGGCGCTTCGTTAAGCGACCTTGTTGAGGCGATGGGAATCAATAAACCCAGCCTTTATGCCGCTTTTAGTAACAAAGAGACGCTATTTGTGAGTGCCTTAAAGCACTATGCAAAGACATTGGGGTCATCACATTTAGAAACTCTGACGAGTCCAGACGAGAGCTTACAAAATAAGATCAGAGCATACTTAGAGTCCATAAGTAACCTGGTAACAAACTCAACATTTCCGGGTGGATGCTTCGTTGCTAACAGTACTTGTGAGGCGGGTAGTGGTTGCTTAACAGCGGGTACAAAGCAAACGGTAGAAGAGATTAATATTGAATCCAGAAACACATTCATTGCCTTTTTTGAGAACGAAAAAAGAAAAGGCTTCTTGGCTTCAACCGCTTCTCCCGAAGCCTTGGCTGATTACCTTATAGCAACGCAATTTGGGATAGCCATCATGGCTAGAAACAATGTGACCAAACAAGAACTTCAACATGTAATAGAAACGGCCGCATCTGTTTTTAAGCCCTAAGACGTTATAAGCGCAAGTACAAGCACGCCTTATCTGCTGTTTATATCCATTGGGGTGGGGCGTTGTTTTTTCTGCCGTTCAGCAGTCATGATCTCAAACGATCTCAAGGTCGTCGTCACCACGTGTGGTTGTGTTAATGCTTAGGCTGCCTTCAAAGCTGGAGCATATATTTCATACTTTGCTCCAAATGTCCCAAAAATGCTTTCACTTTTGCTAATGGGTACTTTCTTCCCGAATATAAAGCGTATAAAACGAGATCCTCAGGCGCGTGATCTAGATCTACCTTTAGAAGCGCTCCATTTGAAATATCAGTTTCGCATGCGTGACTAGGAAGTATTGCAAATCCAAGCCCTTTTAGAGCAGCCGCTTTAGCCATTTGACCACTATTCACTTTGTAGTTAGAGAGCACTTGAATAGTACGTCCATTCTTGAAATGCCATGGCATCCCTTGTAAGACGGATAAACTTGTAATGCAGGGCACTTTGCTCAATTCATCAATTGACTGTGGCATTGGGTAGCGCTCATTTAACTGTGGTGCGACAACAACGCAACTAGGCCAACGCATCACCTCCTTTGCAACCCAACCTGAATCTTCCAACTGCCCTCGGCCAAAACGTAAAACAAGATCAAACCCTTCTAATAACCCCTCAGTGGGATTTAACTGAGTATCACAACTTAATGTTATTCGAGGGTTTTGAAGACAGAACTCAGCCACAACCTCGGACAAAAAAGACAAGTCGGGCATTATGATCTTTAAATGACCGACAAGCGACTCACCGTCAAGACACACCTCCTCCAACAAGTCATCGAGCGCTAATGTAATAGGCGCAATACCATGATAGAGCTTTGCGCCTGCAGAGGTCGGCGTCATTTTTCGAGTCGTTCTCTCTAATAACCTTAGATCGAGTGTTTTCTCTAACAATGCAACATGCCGACTAACGTTAGAAGTAGGCATCTGTAACTTCTGTGCAGCCACCTTAAAACTTAATTGTTCGTATACTGCCTTAAAGCTAAGTAACCACTGAAGCTCCACATTCTCGATCATATTTATCTCACAATATGGGATTATTAAACCAAATATAACAGATTTATCCTATTTAATGACCCTGTCAGAATGGCTTTGAAATCTATCAATAAGGTTGAGAAATGAACAACATAAGAAAAATTGCCATCATTGGCGCTGGGATATCTGGAATGGCTTTAGCTATTCTAGCTAAAAGAAAAGGTTTTCAGGTCTGTGTGTATGAACGTAACCACAATATTTCATCAATAGGGGCCGGAGTCACACTATGGCCAAATGCCATGTTTGTTTTAGAGAAAATGGGACTGTCGCATAAAATAGAAGATGTCGGAGGTCATCCAACATTCATGCGTCAGTTTGATAAAAACGGCGTTCAAAAATCATCATTGGATATAGAAGAAGTAAACGCATTGTGCGGCACTTCAAGTGTGACGATACTTCGCCACCACCTTATGAAAGTTCTACACGAAGCGTTAGAGGACGTAGACGTTAAAATACATTTTAATCACCCGATAGCAACTAAAGAGATTGATAAAATTAGAGAAGATGTCGATCTCGTGGTTGGATGTGATGGTCGCATGAACTCATCGGTTCGCCAATATTTATACGCTGATGGCGCATCACCTCTGTACCAAGGTTTCATCAATATTATTGGTATTAGTAAGTTAACGAGCAACATGTCAGATCAGGCTATTCAAGATTATAGATTTAACAATGACAAAGAAAAACAAGAGCGCTTTGGCATTGTGCCAATCAAAGATGGCCTATGTTTTTGGGCCGCGGCATGGCGTACTGATATGAATAAAAAAAGGCCTCTATCGGATTGGTATCAAGAGATGCATCAACGCTTTCGGCTCTGGCCAACATCAGTCCAAAATGTACTTAACAACTACGATAAGGCATCACTCAATCGCATTTTCGTACACGATCTTGACCCTCTTCCCTATTGGAATAAAGAGAACGTATTAATGATCGGAGATGCCGCTCACGCCGCTTTACCGACCTCGGGACAAGGTGCATGCCAAGCATTAGAAGACGCATGGCATCTTACGCAATGCTTAGATAAAGAAGGTAACCAAAAAAGTGAAATGGATTTGCACTGCCTACTTACCCAATTTTTTCAAAAGCGTATTTCCAAGACATCTACCGCCCAAATAATAGGCAGGCAGGCCGCGCAACAGATATTCAGTGCACAGACAGAACCAGATATAGCAGCCAAGCGCATTTCAGCACGACAGCTAAGTCATTTATGGATGCAAGGGTTAGAAGGGATCTAGGATTGATGACCATCTAAAGCGACCTCCATGAACTTGTTGACCCCCTTTAATTGCAATATCAATTGATCAACTACAGCTTAAGCCTATATTGAGTTTAGTTTGGAAGGGACCTAAGATAAAAAGCGTTAGCTAATAGTCTAGGATAGAAGACGTTCGCTACAAAGATCATTGCTCCTCCCCCTTACTTAAGGGGGAGGTCGGGTGGGGGTCTAGTTGTCTAAGGTAGAAAAAGTTCGCTGATGCCTCTGGAGGCGATTAGACATGCGCTTCCCAGAATCCTTCAGCATTTGTTTTTGGTCGGCTAGGTAAACTGGAGGTGTGTAAAGGATGTGGTCGGTTTGTATGAGCAACTTCTGATGTACGAGGCTTTATGACCCCACCTTCGCGCTCCCCTTGGTAAGAGGAGGGAATACCATATATCTACAAGTAGATAAATGGATTTTACGTACTTTTAGGGGGTGTTTGCTTGCAAGATTCTCGGTCTGGTTCAGTCCAGAAACAGAAAAAGCCCTGACCATTTCTGATCAGGGCTTTCTGTATTAGAAGCTTGACGACGACCTACTCTCACATGGGATCCCCCACACTACCATCGGCGATGGCGCTTTTCACTTCTGAGTTCGGGATGGGATCAGGTGGTTCAACGCCTCTGTGATCGTCAAGCAAACTGGGATGTGTTCGTTCTGGGTGATCGATTGTTTCTCTGATCTACTCCCAAAACACACAAGTTCGTTACTTGGCTTATCTTACTGATTCTGCTGGCTTTTTCAATCTAATTAATCGATCGAATCACTCAACGCAATCAGCGTGCTTTAACAATGCTTTTTGAAATAACTCTAATCAAACTTCAAACCCACTCTCTTATCAAGAGTGTCGTAAATTCATATGCACTTCGCAGTCTTTCTCAAAACCACTTTGGTGTTATATGGTCAAGCCTCACGAGCAATTAGTATTGGTTAGCTCAAGGCCTCACAACCCTTACACACCCAACCTATCAACGTCCTAGTCTCGAACGGCTCTTTAGGGAACTTAAAGTTCCAGTGAGATCTCATCTTGAGGGAGGCTTCCCGCTTAGATGCTTTCAGCGGTTATCCCGTCCGAACATAGCTACCCGGCAATGCCACTGGCGTGACAACCGGAACACCAGAGGTTCGTCCACTCCGGTCCTCTCGTACTAGGAGCAGCTCCTCTCAAATCTCAAACGTCCACGGCAGATAGGGACCGAACTGTCTCACGACGTTCTAAACCCAGCTCGCGTACCACTTTAAATGGCGAACAGCCATACCCTTGGGACCGGCTTCAGCCCCAGGATGTGATGAGCCGACATCGAGGTGCCAAACACCGCCGTCGATGTGAACTCTTGGGCGGTATCAGCCTGTTATCCCCGGAGTACCTTTTATCCGTTGAGCGATGGCCCTTCCATACAGAACCACCGGATCACTAAGACCTACTTTCGTACCTGCTCGACGTGTCTGTCTCGCAGTTAAGCGCGCTTTTGCCTTTACACTCTATGCATGATTTCCGACCATGCTGAGCGCACCTTCGTGCTCCTCCGTTACTCTTTGGGAGGAGACCGCCCCAGTCAAACTACCCACCACACAGTGTCCTCGATCCCGATAAGGGACCTGAGTTAGAACCTCAAACATACCAGGGTGGTATTTCAAGATTGGCTCCGCTTGAACTGGCGTCCAAGTTTCAAAGCCTCCCACCTATCCTACACAAGTAGGTTCAAAGTTCACTGTGAAGCTATAGTAAAGGTTCACGGGGTCTTTCCGTCTAGCCGCGGATACACAGCATCTTCACTGCGATTTCAATTTCACTGAGTCTCGGGTGGAGACAGTGTGGCCATCGTTACGCCATTCGTGCAGGTCGGAACTTACCCGACAAGGAATTTCGCTACCTTAGGACCGTTATAGTTACGGCCGCCGTTTACTTGGGCTTCGATCAAGAGCTTCGCTTACGCTAACCCCATCAATTAACCTTCAAGCACCGGGCAGGCGTCACACCCTATACGTCCACTTTCGTGTTTGCAGAGTGCTGTGTTTTTAATAAACAGTCGCAGCCACCTGGTATCTTCGACCGATCAAAGCTTAGAGAGCAAGTCTCATCACCCTAACCGGCGCACCTTCTCCCGAAGTTACGGTGCCATTTTGCCTAGTTCCTTCACCCGAGTTCTCTCAAGCGCCTTGGTATTCTCTACCTGACCACCTGTGTCGGTTTGGGGTACGGTCTATGTATATCTGAAGCTTAGAAGTTTTTCCTGGAAGCATGGCATCAACCACTTCACCCAAAAGAGGGTTCGTCATCAATTCTCAGCCTTAAGAGGGTCCGGATTTACCTAAACCCTCAGCCTACAACCTTAAACGCGGACAACCATCGCCGCGCTGGCCTAGCCTTCTCCGTCTCTCCATCGCAATATACATCGGTACAGGAATATTAACCTGTTTCCCATCGACTACGCTTTTCAGCCTCGCCTTAGGGGCCGACTCACCCTGCCCTGATTAACATGGGACAGGAACCCTTGGTCTTCCGGCGAGGGGGTTTTTCACCCCCTTTATCGTTACTCATGTCAACATTCGCACTTCTGATACCTCCAGCCTGCCTTACAGCTTGACCTTCAACGGCTTACAGAACGCTCCTCTACCATACTAGTAAACTAGTATCCGTAGCTTCGGTGTACAGTTTAGCCCCGTTATATCTTCCGCGCAGGCCGACTCGACTAGTGAGCTATTACGCTTTCTTTAAAGGGTGGCTGCTTCTAAGCCAACCTCCTAGCTGTCTAAGCCTTCCCACATCGTTTCCCACTTAACTGTAACTTTGGGACCTTAGCTGACGGTCTGGGTTGTTTCCCTTTCCACGACGGACGTTAGCACCCGCCGTGTGTCTCCCGCGCTCATACTCATTGGTATTCGGAGTTTGCATGGGGTTGGTAAGTCGGGATGACCCCCTAGCCCAAACAGTGCTCTACCCCCAACGGCAATACGCGAGGCGCTACCTAAATAGCTTTCGAGGAGAACCAGCTATCTCCGGGCTTGATTAGCCTTTCACTCCTATCCACAAGTCATCTCCAAACTTTTCAACGTGTGTGAGTTCGGTCCTCCAGTTGATGTTACTCAACCTTCAACCTGCTCATGGATAGATCGCCCGGTTTCGGGTCTATTCCCAGCAACTAAACGCCCTATTAAGACTCGGTTTCCCTACGGCTCCACTAAATGCTTAACCTTGCTACTGAAAATAAGTCGTTGACCCATTATACAAAAGGTACGCAGTCACCGAACTAAGTCGGCTCCCACTGCTTGTACGTACACGGTTTCAGGATCTATTTCACTCCCCTCACTGGGGTTCTTTTCGCCTTTCCCTCACGGTACTGGTTCACTATCGGTCAGTCAGGAGTATTTAGCCTTGGAGGATGGTCCCCCCATATTCAAACAGGATATCACGTGTCCCGTCTTACTCGATTTCATTGATAAGGCATTTTCGTATACGGGGCTATCACCCACTATGGCGACCCTTTCCAGAGTCTTCTACTAACACCAAATCAACTTAAGGGCTAATCCCCTTTCGCTCGCCGCTACTAAGGGAATCTCAATTGATTTCTTTTCCTAAGGGTACTTAGATGTTTCAGTTCCCCTCGTTCGCCTCGTAACGCTATGTATTCACGTTACGATACCCGCAAGCGGGTGGGTTTCCCCATTCGGAAATCTTGGGATCAAAGTCTGTTTATCGACTCCCCCAAGCTTATCGCAGATTACCACGTCCTTCATCGCCTCTGACTGCCAAGGCATCCACCGTGCACGCTTGGTCACTTGACCATATAACCCAAAATGATCTCATTCAGTAATACTGAATCAGAAACATTGAACTACATACCAAAGAGCTTTTGTACCTCTTTGGATTTACGATTGTTAGATTGTTTACTCAAATCTCAGAAGGAATTAAGAGATCCGAATATCAATCCACCGGTTTGACGCTTGATTATCGTCTATTTCAAAAAGTCATATTGTTAAAGAGCAAGTTTAGTGCAAAGCACTAAGTCAGATGCTTGATGAGTAAATCAGTCAAACTTCTTGCTTAGAACTCTGTTCTAAAACACTTTTAAGATAGGTTGCTATGAGAACTCATAGCCATCAGATAATTTGTGTGAACGCTCACCAGAGCCTCTTATCGTTTAAGGAGGTGATCCAGCCCCAGGTTCCCCTAGGGCTACCTTGTTACGACTTCACCCCAGTCATTGACCACTCCGTGGTAACCGCCATCCCTAAGGTTAAGCTAGCTACTTCTGGAGCAATCAACTCCCATGGTGTGACGGGCGGTGTGTACAAGGCCCGGGAACGTATTCACCGTGGCATTCTGATCCACGATTACTAGCGATTCCGACTTCATGGAGTCGAGTTGCAGACTCCAATCCGGACTACGACGCACTTTTTGGGATTTGCTTACTTTCGCAAGTTCGCCGCCCTCTGTATGCGCCATTGTAGCACGTGTGTAGCCCTACTCGTAAGGGCCATGATGACTTGACGTCGTCCCCACCTTCCTCCGGTTTGTCACCGGCAGTCTCCTTAGAGTTCTCAGCATCACCTGCTAGCAAATAAGGATAAGGGTTGCGCTCGTTACGGGACTTAACCCAACATTTCACAACACGAGCTGACGACAGCCATGCAGCACCTGTCTCAGAGTTCCCGAAGGCACCAAAGCATCTCTGCTAAGTTCTCTGGATGTCAAGAGTAGGTAAGGTTCTTCGCGTTGCTTCGAATTAAACCACATGCTCCACCGCTTGTGCGGGCCCCCGTCAATTCATTTGAGTTTTAACCTTGCGGCCGTACTCCCCAGGCGGTCTACTTATCGCGTTAGCTGCGCCACTAATCTAAAATCGACCAACGGCTAGTAGACATCGTTTACGGCGTGGACTACCAGGGTATCTAATCCTGTTTGCTCCCCACGCTTTCGCACCTCAGTGTCAGTATCAGTCCAGGATGTCGCCTTCGCCACTGATGTTCCTTCCTATATCTACGCATTTCACCGCTACACAGGAAATTCCACATCCCTCTACCGTACTCTAGCCTGCCAGTATCAGGTGCAATTCCAAGGTTGAGCCCTGGGCTTTCACATCTGACTTAACAAACCACCTACGCGCGCTTTACGCCCAGTAATTCCGATTAACGCTTGCACCCTCTGTATTACCGCGGCTGCTGGCACAGAGTTAGCCGGTGCTTCTTCTGAAGCTAACGTCAAAGTACTTGAGTATTAATCAAGCACCCTTCCTCACTTCTGAAAGTGCTTTACAACCCTAAGGCCTTCTTCACACACGCGGCATGGCTGGATCAGGGTTGCCCCCATTGTCCAATATTCCCCACTGCTGCCTCCCGTAGGAGTCTGGGCCGTGTCTCAGTCCCAGTGTGGCTGATCATCCTCTCAGACCAGCTAGAGATCGTCGCCTTGGTAGGCCTTTACCCCACCAACTAGCTAATCTCACGCAGGCTCATCTAATAGCGGAAGGTCCGAAGATCCCCTCCTTTCCCCAAAAGGGCGTATGCGGTATTAGCATGCGTTTCCACATGTTGTCCCCCTCTACTAGGCAGATTCCTACGCGTTACTCACCCGTCCGCCGCTCGACGCCTGATAGCAAGCTATCATCGTTTCCGCTCGACTTGCATGTGTTAAGCCTGCCGCCAGCGTTCAATCTGAGCCATGATCAAACTCTTCAGTTAAAAGAATTTGCTCTAACTCATGAATAACGTCTGACTTTAACTATTTGCCTTCCAACCTAAGTTGAAAGACCGTAAAGCGAATTGACGTGTTCACTCATCAAAGACTTTAATTTTTTAGAAGTCTCCAGCGAGCGCCCACACAAATTATCTGATTATCTATTTTAAAGAGCGTGCTGACTGGATCATCCTAAGAAGTGTTCTTCTTAGTGTGTCACTCGTTGTTCTGAGTGGTTGTCCGTGTCAGCGAGGGCGTATATTAAGGATCTACAGATTTAGTGCAAGTCCTTTTTCACCTTTTTATTAAAAAAGTTTTCTGCCTGGTCAAGATAGAAGCCACAAACTCGGCCGAGAGCCCCGATATTAAAGGGGTACAGTAGAATGAGACCTTAAAATATAGGCCCCATATTTATTCTATAAAACCTAATACAAACCACCAAAACACAAAAAAGGCGCCGAAGCGCCTTTTTATCGATCATATCTTATTTGCAAAGAAGCCTATTTCGCTGCCAGCATTTATTTAGCCACCGACATAACTCAACATAACACCCGCAGCAACCGCAGAACCAATTACACCCGCTACGTTTGGCCCCATGGCATGCATAAGTAAGAAGTTTTGCTTATTCGCCTCAAGGCCTACTTTATTAGCTACACGTGCCGCCATTGGAACAGCTGACACTCCAGCGGCACCGATAAGTGGGTTAATCGGATGCTCAGATACTTTATTTAACATCTTAGCCATCAACACCCCTGTTGCAGTACCAATAGAAAACGCGACTAGACCAAGAGAAAGAATTCCAAGCGTCTCGATATTCAAAAACGCTTCTGAGCTAAGCTTTGAACCAACACCTAAACCTAAGAAAATGGTTACTGTATTAATCAAGGCATTTTGAGCAGTATCACTAAGACGATCAACCACACCTGACTCTTTCATTAAATTACCGAAACAGAACATACCTAATAACGGAGCAGCAGAAGGCAAAAATGCAGCCGCCAATAGAGTCACGACGATAGGAAAGATAATTTTCTCTGTTTTCGAAACAGGACGAAGCTGCACCATCTTGATAGCACGCTCTTCATTCGACGTTAACGCTTTCATAATAGGTGGTTGAATAAGCGGAACCAACGCCATATAAGAATACGCCGCTACAGCGATAGCCCCCAACAGATCCGGCGCTAACCGACTAGCAACAAAGATTGCCGTAGGACCATCCGCACCACCAATGATACCGATCGCCGCCGCATCCGCTAGTGTGAAGTCCATTATCCCGTATGCGCCCAACAAGACGGCACCGATCACTGTCGCAAAAATACCAAATTGTGCAGCTGCACCAAGCAACAAAGTCTTCGGGTTTGCCAACATCGGACCGAAGTCCGTCATAGCACCAACCCCCATAAAGATAAGCAACGGGAACAACCCAGTCTCGATACCGCCATGGTATATGTAATATTGCAAACCACCTGGTGACACCATATGACCAGCAGCATCATATACCGGTGCTGCCATAAAACCCGCACCCGGTATGTTGACCAAAATAGCGCCTATACCAATTGGCAAAAGAAGCAATGGCTCAAAACCCTTTTTGATCGCGAGGTAAACCAAGAGTAAACCAACACACATCATCACAGCTTGCCCAAATTCCAGCTGATAGATTCCCGTGTCGTGGTATAGATTTAGTAATTTTTCTTCCATATCGAACGAACCTTTCCTCTCAAGAGAAGCATGTTTAACACAACACTTCTATTCAATAGTCATAGAAGTGTTGCTATATAAAAGGCATATAAGTGTTATGCACCGCTCTCTTTATAGAGAGACAAGCGCTTGACCTACCTGTACCGCATCACCTTCTTTGACATAGATAGAGCCAACAACGCCAGATTTCGGTGCTGAGATCTCAGTCTCCATTTTCATAGCTTCCAAGATCATAATGGTTTCGCCTTCTTGAACCTGCTGCCCAGGAGAGACAAGTACCTTAAAGATGTTACCCGCTAATGGTGCTGGCACGTCTTCACCACCACTCGCTGGAGCAGGCGCAGCGGCAGCAACTGGTGCGGCAGACGCAGAACCTACTGGCTGAATTTGACTGATATCACCGCCATCGGTCACTTCAACAACGTAACTCTGCCCAGACACACTTACGGTATAAACAGCGGGGCCAGCTTCAACTGGCGCCTTAGCAACCAACTCTTCGCCAGTCGGAACGGGCTCAAAGGCGCTCGCATCGCCACGATTCTCCAGAAATTTAAGGCCTATTTGAGGGAACAACGCATAGGTCAACACATCGTCGATTGACTCATTAGATAGAGCAATTCCTTTTTCAGACGCCAATGTCTCAAGCTCTTGCGTAAGCTTTTCAACTTCTGGTTCTAACAAATCAGCAGGGCGACAAGTGATCGGCTCAGCGCCATCTAACACTCGAGTTTGCAACTCTTTATTGAACTCTGCTGGTGCAGCACCATACTCTCCCTTCAAAACACCGGCGGTTTCTTTAGAGATAGACTTATAACGCTCACCTGTTAAAACATTTAGTACAGCCTGCGTACCCACAATTTGAGACGTAGGCGTTACTAGCGGGATCATGCCGAGGTCTTGACGAACTTTTGGTATCTCTTCCAATACTTCATCAAACTTGTCCGCAGCCCCCTGCTCTTTTAACTGATTTTCCATGTTTGTTAACATGCCACCAGGAACTTGTGCGATTAGGATCCGAGAGTCAGTACCACGCAGAGAGCCTTCAAACTTCGCATATTTTTTGCGAACAACACGGAAGTAAGCAGCAATTTCTTCAAGCAACGCAAGATCCAATCCGGTATCGCGGTTTGTACCTTGAAGCGCAGCGACAACTGACTCGGTTGCTGAATGACCGTACGTCATAGACATGGAAGAAATAGCCGTATCTACTCGATCAATACCTGCTTCTACCGCTTTCAAAATCGTCATATCCGACAACCCTGATGTCGCGTGCGCATGCAATTGAACTTCTAAATCTGTTTGTTCTTTTAGCAAGCCAACCAATTCAAACGCATCATACGGCGTCAAGATTCCAGACATATCTTTAATGGCAATGGAATCTGCCCCCATGTCTTCAAGTGTCTTGGCGTAATCAACCCACGTCTTAGTCGTATGCACATGGCTTTTAGTATAAGAAAGCGTTCCTTGGGCATGCTTCCCTACTTCTTTTACCGACTTAATAGCCTGCTCTAGGTTGCGTGGATCATTCATCGCATCAAAGATACGAAACACATCCACACCGTTTGTTGCAGCACGTTCAACAAACTTAGCCACAACATCATCCGCATAATGTCGGTAGCCTAATAAATTCTGTCCGCGCAGAAGCATCTGCTGAGGCGTATTCGGCATCGCTTTTTTAAGCTCACGAATACGATCCCAAGGATCTTCACCAATGAATCGGATGCACGAGTCAAACGTCGCCCCACCCCAAGATTCAAGTGACCAAAAACCTACTTTATCTAGCTTCTCTGCAATAGGAAGCATATCGTCAATACGTAGGCGTGTAGCAAATAGTGATTGATGTGCGTCGCGTAGTACGACATCGGTTATACCAAGAGGTTGTTTAGTTGTTGTCATAGATTCAGCCTCGGCAAAATGCGTCTGTTTATATTATCTGTTGCGATGTTGGTGTATTGCTGCCGAAATAGCAGCAATAATCTGAGGGTCTACGGTATTCGCTGCTGCAGAAGCACTAGGCGCTTTAGCAGGAGTAGCAGGTTGAGCCACTTCAGGAAACAGCTTATTAACCAAGGTAGACATATAGCTAGTAGCAAAAATCAGAACAATCAAGAAGAGGAATACAAACCCCATCCCCAAGACCATTAGGCCGATACCTTCACTAACCAATTCGTTCATTGTTGTACCCTTACTTGCACGAATTATTGCCTTGTTTAGAGGCAGCGAATGTGATCTTATTCAAATTTTGAACAGATCTTCTATTTTGGTTGCATATTTTTACCACAAACTAGAACAGTTTCATATTTTTTTTGCATAACAGTTTGATTCAAATCGTGAACACACCCAATACAATTCAAAATCAACCAATCAACACCCCCCATACTCAAAAGAAATCTTTCTCTTTGGCAGTCGCTCCAATGGAAGGCGTTATGGATCACATAATGAGATCCCTTCTGTCATCAATTGGGGGGATGGACTATTTAGTTTCAGAATTTATTCGTGTTTCTCAGAACCCTATCCCTGTTACTGGTTTTAGAAGGTTGGTGCCTGAAATTGATAAAAACAGTCGCACTGAGCATGGACACCCAGTTCACATACAGCTTTTAGGCAGCAATGCAGAAAGAATAGCACAAAGTGCAATAAATGCAGTTGCTGCTGGGGCAAAGCATATTGATATGAATTTCGGCTGCCCAGCCAAGCGAGTCAACGGGCATGGCGGCGGCTCAGTGCTACTGCAAACTCCTGAGCAGTTACACCTAATTATGAGCAGTCTACAGCAAGTGCTCCCTAGCCATATTGGATTGTCAGCCAAAATAAGGCTTGGCTATGAAGATGAATCGCTTCTATTCGAAAACGTATCCGCAATAGAAGAAGCAGGAACGCACGCTCTGACCGTTCACGGACGTACAAAGAAAGATGGGTATAAGCCACCTGCACGATGGGAAAAGATTGGAGAAATAAACGCTCGGAGCAAAATGCGTATTATTGCCAATGGTGATATTGATGACTTCGAGACGTTAATGCGATGCCACGAAATGACTGGCTGTGTTGATTTTATGATCGGGCGAGGCAGCTTAAGCAACCCATTTGTTTTTAGGCAGCTCAAACATCGATTAGAAAGCGAAGGCCATACCGTAAAAACTGAACAAAACAAAAAAGAACCTCTGCTCACGCTCATTGACCAATACCAAAAAAATCTACGAGGTGAGTGTGACGAATTTGCCACCGTAGGCAGGCTAAAACAATGGTGCGCATACCTTAAAAGGCATTACCCCTATATTGAAGCCAACCTAAGAGAGCTGAGACAAACAACCACCGCTGAAGAGTTTTTAGCGTTACTTGATAAAATTGAACGTAGTTAAAATTAGGCGACAGAAAATTTAACTACGGCAGAAATGAAAAGCCATTTAATGAGAAAAGAACATGAGTGGCGCCAATTAATATCAGCCACCTAAATTAAAACCATCTGAATTAAATCGTTTAGACTGAAGCGTCTAGAGAAAAAGAAACTGAGAGAAGATCAAATATTAAGAAAGGAGAAGCAATGGCGCATCCGGGAGGATTCGAACCTCCGACCGCTCGGTTCGTAGCCGAGTACTCTATCCAGCTGAGCTACGGATGCGTAACAATTACTTTAAAACGTTTTTCTAAATGGCGCATCCGGGAGGATTCGAACCTCCGACCGCTCGGTTCGTAGCCGAGTACTCTATCCAGCTGAGCTACGGATGCGTAATCATTTAAAAAATTGCGATTCTACATTGGAAGGATAGTTACCAATATTCGCGGGACTTGTGATGGCGCATCCGGGAGGATTCGAACCTCCGACCGCTCGGTTCGTAGCCGAGTACTCTATCCAGCTGAGCTACGGATGCATCAAAATGGCGGAGAGTGAGGGATTCGAACCCTCGATGAGTGATTAACCCATACTCCCTTAGCAGGGGAGCGCCTTCGGCCACTCGGCCAACTCTCCGAAACAAGTGCGGCGTATTATAGATGCCCCAATTGTTTTGTAAAGACTTTTTTTCTAAAAAAATTAATTTTCTTCAATTAATCTTCTAGATTGTGTTCGTCTTGTTCTTTTTGAATGCGAAGATAGATTTCTTCACGGTGTACAGAAACATCTTTAGGCGCATTGATACCGATACGAACTTGGTTACCTTTAACACCAAGAACCGTTACAGACACTTCATCACCAACCATTAAAGTTTCACCGACACGACGAGTTAGAATAAGCATAATAGATCTCCCTTGAGTCCTTAGAAAAAATTCGATGTCAGGAAATTCTCTTTAGGATGTAAGAATTCCCCTACAAAACGAATTGTAGCGCCAAGCAACTTATTACGCCACCCCTAACTTGTTAGTGATTGTTAAACTTCGCTAACGCCTGATGCAGATACGTTAAGCTTGAATGCTGAATGTAACGCTCGTACCGCTAGTTCCATGTATTTCTCGTCGATAATGACAGAGACTTTAATTTCCGACGTGGAGATAAGCTGAATGTTGATCGCGTCTTCTGCCAACGCTTTAAACATTGTGCTCGCCACACCTGCGTGTGAGCGCATACCTACACCAACAATCGACACCTTAGCAATTCTAGCATCGGTTAGCGTATCGCGCGCACCAAGCTCTTTCTCAATCGACTTCAATATACCTAAAGCCTTATCGTGATCGTTTCGGTGGACTGTAAACGTAAAGTCCGTTGTGCCGTCCGCTGAGACGTTTTGAACAATCATATCCACTTCAATGTTTGCATCACTGATTGGCCCAAGAATCTTTGATGCAACACCTGGGATATCAGGTACACCTTTTAATGTAAGTTTGGCTTCATCTCGTGTAAATGCAATTCCGGATACAGCGGGCTGTTCCATAGTATCGTTCTCCTCAGTGGTTATCAGGGTGCCTTCGCCATCTTTAAAGCTAGAAAGTACTCGCAAAGGCACTTGATACTTACCAGCAAACTCTACTGAACGGATCTGCAATACTTTTGATCCTAGACTGGCCATTTCCAGCATTTCTTCAAATGTTATCTTATCTAAACGCCTTGCGGTGTCGACTACGCGAGGATCAGTGGTGTACACACCGTCCACATCGGTATAAATTTGACATTCATCCGCCGTCAAAGCAGCGGCAAGCGCCACACCCGTCGTATCCGAGCCACCACGTCCCAACGTCGTGATATTGCCTTGCTCGTCAGCGCCCTGAAAACCCGCCACGACAACCACACGACCGGCATCTAGATCGGCGCGCATCCGCGTTGTATCAATCTCTTCGATACGTGCTTTACCATGAGCGCTATCAGTTTTGATACGGATTTGTGAACCAGTATAAGAAACAGCAGACAACCCTCGTTTCATTAAAGCCATCGACAATAGCGCAATCGTTACTTGCTCGCCTGTTGATAACAAAACATCCATTTCCCGAGAGTCAGGGGTTTCTTGAATGCTTTTCGCCAACTCAATAAGGCGGTTGGTTTCACCACTCATTGCCGAAACAGCAACAACAATATCATCCCCTTGTTGCTTATGTTTCAGCACTCGATCCGCTACGGCCTCAATTCGCTCTACTGAGCCAACGGACGTGCCTCCATATTTTTGTACTAACAACGCCATAATGTTTATCTACTCTTATGCAACTCCGCCACTGAGATATCTCAAATTTGAGTATCAGCAGTGGCGGAGTATTCCTGTTACTTTAAGAACCAGTTTGAATAAAGCGATCTATTCCGTTAGGACACTAAATACGCTCTTTCACCCAAGCTGGCACTTGCTCTAGCGCATCAGGTAACGCCGCTGGGTTATTCCCGCCAGCTTGTGCCATATCGGGACGTCCGCCACCTTTACCGTCTACCAAAGGAGCAACCATCTTGATGAGATCACCTGCCTTCACTTTCTTAGTAAGCTCTTTCGTCACACCTGCAATTAGGCTCACTTTACCGTCGTTGACCGCAGCAAGCAGAATAACAGCTGACTCAAGTTTGCTCTTAAGTTGATCTAACAGGTCACGCAATGCTTTAGGATCAGACTCAACTTGCGCGACAAGAAGCTTTCCGCCTTCAATGTCGATCGCTTGCCCAGCCAGATCACTACCCGCTGCTGCGGCCAATTTAGATTTAAGAGCATCAATTTCTTTTTGTAGTGCTCGCGCTTGATCGTTAAGAGCACTCACTTTTTCTAACGCATTTTCTTTATTACCTTTAACAACGGCCGCAACGCCGTTCAATGCATTTTCTGTTTGACGTACTGCGTCAATCGCTGCTTTGCCGGTCACCGCTTCAATACGACGTACGCCAGCTGCAATGCCGCCTTCTGTCACGATCTTAAATAAGCCGATGTCACCAGTGCGCTTAACGTGAGTACCACCACACAATTCAATTGAGTAGTCAGCCCCCATTGTTAATACGCGTACTTCACTGTCGTATTTTTCTCCGAATAGAGCCATCGCGCCCTTTTCTTTCGCAGAATCAACGTCCATGATTTCGGTAATAACCTCATGGTTCAAGCGAATTTGCTCGTTAACCATGTCTTCAACTTGTTCAATCTCAGCGTTTGTTAATCCCTCAAAGTGAGAGAAATCAAAACGTAAGCGCTCAGCATTTACCAACGAGCCTTTTTGATTAACATGGTCTCCAACAATACGACGAAGCGCCTCATGAACCAAATGAGTTGCCGAGTGGTTCAATGCCGTTGCGTTGCGCATAGAACGATCCACTTGTGCTGCAACCGTATCACCGACTTTAATTGCGCCTTCTTTTAACACACCTTGATGTAAATGTGCTTTGCCCTGCTTAGCGGTGTTCGATACTTTAAAAGCACCCGGTCCACGCAACCAGCCTTGGTCACCCGCTTGGCCACCAGACTCGCCATAGAAAGGCGTTGATTTAAGCAACACAACCGCATCTTGTCCGGCTTGGATCTCATCCACATTCGAACCATCAACAATCAGTGCTTCAACAACACAGTCACCTTCTAGCTCAGTGTAGCCTGTAAATTCTGTTTCTGAGTCAATCGATACGTCACCAGACATATCCATGCTAAAGTTACTTGCTGAACGAGCACGAGCGCGCTGCTCTTCCATTGCCGCTTCAAAACCAGCTTCATCGATTTCTAGCTCATTTTCACGAGCGACATCGTTGGTCAGGTCAGCAGGGAAGCCATAAGTATCATAAAGCTTGAACACGGTTTCACCTGGAATAACCTTGCTGTCGCCCAGTTCGCTAATCGCTTCTTCCAAGATGCGCATCCCTTGATCAAGGGTTTTAGCAAACTGCTCTTCTTCTTTTAACAAGATCGACGCAACACGCTCTTTTAGCTTTCTCAACTCTGGGTAGGCTTCGCCCATTTCACTATCAAGCGCTTCTACCAATGTGTGGAAGAACACGCCTTTTTGACCCAGTTTATTACCATGGCGAATTGCTCGACGAATAATACGGCGCAAAACATAACCACGGCCTTCGTTTGACGGTACAACACCATCCACGATCATGAACGAGCATGAACGAATGTGATCTGCAATTACGCGCAAAGACTGACTTTCTAGGTCATTTGTGCCGACAGCGTTCGCGGATGCTTTAATCAAGTTTTGGAACAAATCGATTTCGTAGTTGCTGTGCACGCCTTGTAGGATGGCAGCGATACGCTCAAGCCCCATACCGGTATCAACCGACGGTTTTGGTAACGGCGCCATGTCTCCATTAGCAGAACGGTTGAACTGCATAAAGACGACATTCCAGATTTCGATAAAGCGGTCACCATCTTCTTCTGGAGAACCTGGAGGCCCACCCCAGATGTGTTCGCCGTGGTCATAAAATACTTCAGTACAAGGGCCGCAAGGTCCTGTATCGCCCATCTGCCAGAAGTTGTCTGACGCGTAGCGAGCACCTTTATTGTCACCGATGCGGATAATCTTCTCTTTTGGCAGGCCAATCTCTTTGTGCCAAATATCAAATGCTTCGTCGTCTTCTGCGTAGACAGTCACGAGCAACTTTTCTTGTGGCAGCTTGGCTACTTTTGTAAGAAACTCCCAAGCATAGCCAATGGCATCCTGCTTGAAGTAATCACCAAAACTAAAATTCCCCAACATCTCAAAGAAAGTATGATGACGTGCCGTGTAACCGACATTCTCTAGATCATTGTGTTTACCACCCGCTCGCACACAACGCTGTGATGTTGTCGCGCGAGTGTAGTTGCGCTTATCTGTGCCTAAAAACACATCTTTAAACTGCACCATACCAGCATTGGTAAATAGCAAAGTCGGATCATTGCCGGGAATCAAAGAACTTGATTCGACAACCTGGTGTTGCTTACTCTCAAAGTAAGACAAAAATGACTGACGTAACTCAGAACTCTTCATAGTTGGATGAGACTCTATTTCTAGTTTCTTGGCGAATAAATTTGCGTAAATACGATTCTAACGCAACGCTCTGTTGACGTTGAAACCTGCCATTGTACACACAAAAATTCGGTATATTAAAAATTGGACAGATTTTAAGCTTATTTAGCTTAAAAGGTAAGCTGGGACGATAAAAAACACGCTTATCGCCCTTATATTCCAGAAAAGAAACATGACCTTGATGCAGCGTTACAAGCTTGCTTAATGATTAGAAGTCTTTGCACAACGTCGCGAGCCACGCCAAAACGAGATTAAAATAGACGAGAAAGCGGAGTGTATGAGTCATAAATAAGCTCTTTAAGCTTCGTGTTAACTAAGCCTCTTTTTGTCTTTATAGCACCGCCTCGAAGAGCATCGCAGTCGCGCATAGATCTCTATTAGCTTTGCTCTTTAGTGGTTTTATACTCTCGCATTGGGCGTTGCGTCATGCGGGTTACTAACTCATACCCAATCGTACCAGACCGATAAGCGACTTCTTCTACCGGAACCTGCTCGCCCCAAAGCTCAACCTCCTCACCTAGTTGAATCTTTCGTTCCTGATGAGGCCGTTCGCTAGACGCTTGATTGGAAAGTTTAACCGTGATCATGTCCATAGATACTCGCCCAGCTAACTCCGCGGTGTCACCACTTAATGCAACCGGAGTACCATTTTCAGAACTACGTGGGTAACCATCACCATACCCAACCGCAACGGTTGCTATTTGATGCGGATGCTCTGCGGTATATTGTTGACTGTATCCCACTGTGTCACCGATATTCACATCGCGTACTGAAATGACCTTTGATACCAGCTGCATAGCAGGCTTCAACCCTAATTGAGTTCCCGTCACCCCCACAAAAGGTGATATTCCATAAAGCATAATCCCAGGTCTAATCCAGCCACCTTCGGGAACACTCCACTTCATAATCGCTGCTGAGTTAGCCACACTTGTGGTGAGATGACCTACCGTACGATTCGCTTCCTCAAACAAGGTTAATTGCTTAATGGTCTCTAAGCTGGACAAATCATCCGCACAAGAAAAGTGAGTCATTAAGACAACCTCTTCCACCAGCCCAGATGCTTTCAATGTGTCGACAACGTGCTCTACCTGAAGCGAGTTAAGTCCTAATCGATGCATGCCAGTATCTAATTTCACGAAGACCTTTTCGATCTTGCTCTGAGCGTTCAGCAACCCATCAAGTTGCGTTGTATTTTCAATCACACACCAAAAACCGAGCTCTTCGCATAATGGCCACTCATTTTGCTCAAATACGCCTTCTAGTAGAAGTATTGGAGAAGTAACATCCGCTTCTCGGAGTTGCAACGCCTCCTCGATAGCGGCCACAGCAAATGCATCCACATCGTCATCAAGGTACGTGGCAACGTCCACCGCACCATGCCCGTAGGCATCACTTTTCACCACAGCAAGCGCTTTACAGGTAGGGTGTAACTTTTTAGAAAACTGATAGTTTATTTTAATCGCTTCAAGATCAATGATCGCTTTTAAAGGGCGCGCCATGTACTTTTCTCTTCGTTATTTAGCCACTAACTACTAAGACGCAGAGAAGCTGTTATGTCAGTTACTTTTTTACGGTAATCTTGCCAGCAACCACTCTCGTTTCATCCTGTCTAATATAGCAAACCTAAGGAAGCCACGAATAGAGCCCGACACGTAGAAATCAAAGAACCTCATTTGCCGCTCCTCTAAAGACTCAGTATTTCAATTTTACGATATACTGTCGTTGTTTTTTCCACTGACTTAGTAACTTAAATCGGATAGTAGCTTAAACCAGATGACTCGAAACGAACTCTATGAAAACGCGATGCTTATACTTTCTCAACGAGATCACAGCATTCGGGAAATAAGGGAAAAACTCACCAAAAAGAGCCCCGACAACGAACACATTGAAGAGGTCATTACTCAACTAATTGAGTTTAACTATCTAAACGAACAGCGTTTTGCGCAAACCTACATTCGTTCGAAGGCTGCCCGCCTATACGGCCAGTTTAGGATCAAGCAAGAACTCAAGATGAAAGGCGTCGACCAAGAGACCATTTCAATCGCGTTCGACGAAGAAGAGACAGATTGGTCTGAAAACGCGAAAGCTCTGCGTCACAGAAAGTTTGGCGAGGAGGTACCAAGCGACTTCAAAGTGAAGTCCAAACAAATGCGTTATCTACAAAGTCACGGATTTAGTTTCGATGAGATAAACTATTCTTTTGAAACGGAAGCCTTTAGAACAGATGCATTTTAACACGGACGCGATGTAGCAAAAGACGATTTTCGACAGAAGATCAGGTCTAGACTAGTACGAATCACTACGAGCCAATTACTACTCTTGAGACATCATCGCGTTTAAGTATTTCTCTTCCATTGCAACATACTGAGCTTGGACGGTCTCAATTTTCTGATCAAGATCGATGATCATGTCTTTCAGCTTCGCTGTTTCCTCATCGTCTTTACCTAACGCGTCCAGTTCACGTACGAGTTTTTGCTGCTCTCTGGAAAGTTCGCCATTGATCTCACGCAGGTTCTCTACTTCTTCTCGGGCTTTGGCTTCATTGTTCGCGGATTGTATATCGACTTTTTCACCACGAAGCGCTGCGGCTAACGTTTCCTCCAGCGTATCTTTTTTCTCTTTGAGCTTATCGAGATCCGACTCTAGCATTTCAACATACAATTCGGATTCCCTCACCATCGCTCGAAGCTCACCGACTTTTCCGCCCTGCTCGGTGTGAAACTCCTGTGATTCATCCGTCAGAGGAATGTCGCTAAGCAGTTTCTCCATGTTGCTCATAGCAGAATATTCTTGCTCAATCACATCGCGCCATTCATCACCACCGGAACGAGCTCGTTGCTTTTCTTTCAACATCGCATCTTTATGAAGTAACTCCGCCTCACGGCGTCGAACATCAACATTCAGGTTGTGTTTAATCGTTTGTACACTCAGTAATTTGTTTTCTAGAGATTTAATGACCTTGTTGTTTTCGAGCATGGCTTTTTCCATCCTCGCAACTGCGATGTCCGCCGTATCGATGTGTTTGCCCTTATCTTTACGCTCTTTAACTTCTTTTAGCTGTTTTTTAAGATCGGCGATGGCGTCTGCCTGATAATCAGCGAGATGTTTTAGGTCATTAATTTTGTGATCCATCTCATCTGCCATTGGAGCAAGGAAGTCATTGCCCAACGCTCCATCCAAGAAGTCATCCAATGCTAGATGATACTCATCAGAATGTGCCGCCGTTTCCAGCGCAGACTCTCGTTTTAACCGCTCCGCTAAATCGTACATGCTAGCGATTTCCGCACGCAGTTCTGCCAGTTCTTGATCTAGCTCTGTTTCATTGAGTAGCTTTGCTTGCGCCTTCTCAAGCTGTAAGTTTAAGTTCGAGGTGACGTTCATTTGTTCAAACACTTGATCGCCCGTTTTTTGAACAATCTTATTAATTTGTTTGAGCAATTTGGTATTAACAGACAATTTACGCAACATCATTTCGACGTCTTGTGCGTCCATCAACCGTTCAACAAGAGGAGCAAATGCATCCAGCAGACGTTCAGTTTCTTGTATTTTATGTTGGTTAGAAAGTAAGGTAATTTCGACATCAAGAAACGTCTGCCAACAGGTCAATATGGCTTTTTCATGCGGACTATTTTGACCATACTGCTCGATCAACGTCTGACAGACCTCGCTTTGCTCCACTAACAGCGACAACCAAACATCACGATCTTTCTCAGCATTGGCGTTGGAAGCGCCACCTGCCAGATCCGAAGTTTCAGAGTCGTCATTGATCTCGCTATCACTAGAATCAGACTCGTGAGAACGAACTTGGCGACGTACATACAAGTACCAACCTGCTGATACTAAGCAAGTAATAGCAAAAAACGCAGCAGCTCCTATAAGCAACCAAGACATAACACTCATCAAACTCTTCCTTAACTTCTGGCGAAAAAGCCGCGCTCTTTGGTCAAAACAAGAGCGAGGCTTTCCAAGAATAAAGAGGAATGATCATCAACACCAGACATCACTTAGGCAAAATAACAAACCCTTACCGTTTCTTATTCGACAGTAACGGATTTTGCCAGATTTCTAGGCTGATCTACGTCTGTTCCTCTTTCAACCGCGGTAAAATAAGACAACAGTTGGACCGCAACACTGTTTATAAACGGCGCAAGTATTTCATTTACCGTTGGTAGCTCAATAATATAATCGGCATAGCTCTTACACATTTCACAACCAAGCTTGTCACTGATAAGCAGCACTTTTGCTCCTCGCGCTCGTACCTCTTGCAAATTAGAAACGACTTTTTCGAATAACCGATCATACGGCGCAACGACAACAACAGGCATGCCTTCATCGATCAGCGCGATGGGACCGTGTTTCAATTCCCCAGCAGCGTAACCTTCCGCATGAATGTAGGAAATCTCTTTTAGCTTAAGCGCTCCTTCCAATGCAATCGGATAACACTGCCCTCTTCCTAAAAATATAGCACTGGTCGCGTCTTTAAAGAGTGGTAACACCTCTTTAATACGATTTTCTTTCATGAGAACCTGATGCATGCTGCTTACGACGTCATGCTCTGGAGAACGACCTAGGCTCTTTATGAGATCCTGGCCGCATTTACGTTGTTGTGCTGCCTTTTTGACTAGATGGAACAATACCGCGAGTTGAGACGTAAATGCCTTAGTAGAAGCAACGCCTATTTCAGGCCCACATAACGTCCGTAAGACGTAATCAGACTCACGTGCAATCGAACTATTTGGAACATTAACGACAGAAAGGCAATATTGTTTCTTCGATTTGGCAAACCGCAACGCAGCCAACGTATCTGCGGTCTCACCACTTTGAGAAATAAATAGACAGCCGCCTTTTTTGCTCATTGGAGGCTCTCGATAACGGAACTCACTCGCGAGATCTACTTCTACGATCAACCCTGCCACTCTTTCAAACCAATACTTAGCCACTAGGCCAGCATAAAAACTCGTACCACACGCCACGATTTGAAGTTTGTCTAATTTAGCAAAATCCACTTCTTTAGAGCGTGGCACGCTGATGCTAGCAAGCCCTTCCCATGTTCTCGCCAAAGCACTGGGCTGTTCATGAATTTCCTTAAGCATGTAATGCTCATAGCTGCCCTTCGAAGCCGTAAATAAGTCGTGATCGACTTTGACTCGCTGGCGTTCGGCCTCAAAACCATCACTGTCAGTGATAGTGACACTGTCTGCGCGCACAACCGCGACATCGTCTTCTTCGAGATATAGGATTTCATCCGCCATACCTGACGTTGCCACCATATCGGACGCAATAAAGGCCGAATCCACATTGAAGCCAACAACAAGGGGACTTCCACGCCGTGTTGCAATTATTTGGTCTTCAATACCTTTGATAATAATCGCTAAGGCAAACGTGCCTTTTACGTCATTAATAGCATAGCGAACGGCTTCTGCTGGATCTTCGCATTGAGTTAAATACAAGGCGATTAAGTGAGGTAGTACCTCAGTGTCTGTTTCACTAAAAAAACGCACTCCGCTGGCTTTCAATTGTTCACGCAGCTCGTCGGCATTTTCAATGATGCCATTGTGAACAACGGCAACATTGGTCGCACGATGAGGATGAGCATTAAGCTCCGTTGGCTTGCCGTGCGTTGCCCATCGAGTATGGGCGATGCCTGTCGCGCCACTTAAAGGCCACTCATTCACCACACTTTCTAAATTAACTAGCTTACCCGGCGCGCGGCGGCAGCTGATATTTCCTTTTTGTAACGTCGCAATCCCTGCTGAATCGTAACCGCGATATTCCAACGCTTTTAAGCCTCGTAACAAGGTATGAGACGCCCTTTTATCATTTACAACACCAAAGATTCCGCACATGCGAGCCTCCTAAAAAAATTATCATGTTCTTTGGTATTGCTAACGCCATGCCAACTCGAAAAGCAAAAATAAACAATTGATTTAAAAGAAAATATTTTATTTTCGTCGAACAACACTTAAATCATAATTGCTTTTTGAAAAATGCAATTCGCAAATTGCAATTTACCTCTAGCGACCTTTGTCCGAAATCGCGAGCAACGCCAAGACGAGCCTCTGTTTAACTCTTTATTGGAGAGTGCTATTGGAGAGCACTATTTTGAGAGGCTATTGGAAAACAGTATTGGAAAGAACGGTCGTCGTACAAAGACCTCCTCTTAATGAAGAAGCGCTTGAATCGATGCGATCACAACACTGCGTGCTTCTTTAAACTGTGAAAGGAGAATAATGCATTCAGAAGGGTGTTGGGTTTTCGCAGCGATTTCAATCGCTGCGGTAATAGCAGCAACCTCTGTCGCTGCAACACTTTCAGAGCTGCCTTTTAAGCGATGTGCCATAAATGCAAGACGCTTTAACTCCTCTGAGCCCTCATCGGAGGATTTGACCATAATGTCTAACTGAATATCCTGAAATGGATCGTCTAAATCGCTTAAATATTGACGCAATAAGGATCGGTATACGTCGACACTACTGCCACATTGCTTTACGCCTTGAGAAACATTCAGCCCGAGCAGAAACTCTGGCCATACAGCACTTGGCTGAGAATCGTTTGATTGAGACAAGGAAGAACCTTTGCTCTCTCGCCGAATGTCGTTTGTTAAATGCTTTTCTTGGTTTTCTATCAGCACTTGATGTTCAAAAGATTGTGGATCGAGCAACGGCTCTGGCTCTACTAAAGGTCCATCATTAATGCCTAACCATTTTATAAGCGTTGTATACAAGGTGTCAGGCTCCACCGGTTTCGACAAGTAATCATTCATGCCTGATTCAAGCGCTTTCTCTCGATCGCCTTTCATCGCATTTGCTGTCATCGCAATGATTGGGAGAGTCTTAAACGAAGGGTTCAATCGAATCTGACGTGTAGCCGAATAGCCATCCAAAATAGGCATTTGCACGTCCATCATAACCAAGTCGTATGGATTACTTTTCAGCTCTTCGATGGCTTCTTCACCATTTTGAGAAAACGCGACATCAGCAGATTGCATGATTAACAACTGCCCTAATATCTGAGCGTTCAATGCATTGTCTTCGACGACCAAAATTCGCTTACCTGCAAAGTTGTACTTTTGCTCAAGCGATTTCGTTGAATCGGGGCAAACGAGTGAATTTTTCAATAATCGGGCGGCAAGATATTCAGATAAGTTCGTTGGTGTAATTAAGCCTCCCAAATAATGGGTATTAAGCCTGTCCAGGCCTTGGCGATCTTCGATTGAATTAGGGTAAATAACCAGACAAGTAAGCGCTTTAATCGCTTCTGGCTGTTGATCCAACAATCTCAACCACTCTGACAGTTCTTTATGACTACTCGGCACTAGTATCAGCTTATTGGGTATTTTACGCTGCGTGTAAAAATCAATATCGGTCAGATCAAAGAATTCATACGACCACCCCGAACGGGCTAAAAGCGAATTTAACCCCGTTCGCCTGCCAACAACAGCTATCACACCTTGAGATGTCGCATTATGCGATTCAACCTTAACGGAATGTAATTCTGCAGAGGCACTGCGCAGTTCCGTATTGGCAGGGTGTAAAGGCAATTCAATCCGAAACTCACTGCCTGTTCCAAGCTCACTTTTAACGAAGATTTCACCACCTAACAAATCAGACAACTGTTTCGTGATCGCTAACCCCAACCCTGTCCCACCGTATTTTCGAGTGGTACTGGAGTCTTCTTGTTTAAAGGCTTCAAACAAGGACTCAATTTTATCCGGCTGGATACCAACGCCCGTGTCCTTTACGCTAAATCGAATCCATGGGTCTTTAAAGCGTTCGATTTGAGCCACAGACAAAGAAACGGCTCCGTGCTCTGTAAATTTAATCGCATTGCTAACTAGGTTTACTAAAATTTGATTTAATCTAAACGAGTCACCTTCAAGCGCATCTTGTAAACGGAAGTCTCTGTCGATCGTAAAGGTCAGGCCCTTTTCAATCGCACGAGATTCATTCAACACAAAGACCTGCTCAAGCAAGCTGTCCAAATGAAAGTCACGTTGCTCGATCTCAATGGAGCCTGATTCAATTTTAGAGAAATCCAGAATGTCATTAATAATGGAAAGCAAACTGTCAGCCGATCGAAGCATTTTACGAACATAATCAGATTGAATCTGATCAAGGACTGTATTTTGAATGAGATGACCCAAGCCAATGATACCGTTCATTGGTGTACGAATCTCATGGCTCATGGTCGCAAGAAACTCTGTCTTCGCTTTCGTCGCCGCTTCGGCTTTAATGATGTTTTGCTCAAGCGCTTTTGTTAATTGGATGGCTTGTAGATGTTTGTCATCGGACCGTTTGCTTTGCAACATAAGCTCAACAATCAAGGCTAAGACGGAAAACGCCAGTCCGCTCAACAAATAGGTAAAATAGTTAAACAGCTTCACTAGGTAGAGCTTGGCGGCTTGATTACCTTTGGCTTCGAATTGTAATGTCTTCAATTCGACTTGTAGGTTCTCATCATAGAGTTTTTTCAACTCGGGCTTTAATCGAACCAAAAGATCAGACGAGTAAGGTACCGCTTGTATCAATTCGTCTATCACGTCTATCTGCGCTTTTAGTGCGTCTAAATGCTCCGTCACGCCATCTATTGCGCGATAAAAGCGGCCGAGCTTACCCGATTGCATAATAGATACGCGGCTGTACGCAATATCAAAACGAAACATCAGATCATCTTGATGCGTATTAAAGTCTTCCAATTCATTTAAAAATAACTGGAATCGAAGCAATTCTTTTTCTGTCTGGTGCACTGCTCGTAATGCATTTTCTTCGGAAGGAGAAGCAAGCAGCTTTTGCTGATCATTAATTAGGGAATAAAGACCGGCCGAAAACGCAAGAAATAGCAGGCTTGTCACACTGAAAAGCCATAATCGCCAGTTCCTGCGTAAACTCATTTTCGCCATCGACCTTGTATTCCTTATTTATGGAAAGTAACCGCCAAATCAGGTTGCAACACGGAGCAATCTGACAGTTTCTTGATTGTCTGGAATGGCATTATTACTCATTTCCAGTAACCCTAGACCTAAATCATAGTCTGGTTTAAAGCCAAAATATCGTATCAAATTGTTAGGATCTCCAAGTGAACTGTGAATATCGCCCTTACGTTTAGGGCCAAATGACACATCCACTTGATACCCCGCGACGGTAAATATCGTTTCAGCAAGTGCTTTGATACTGCACGGTTTACCTGTACAAATATTAAATACAGGTGCACTGCACTTCGTTTTAGTCATCCCAGCCACTAGGTAGCGGACCACATCTTTCACATAAACAAAATCCCTCACTTGGCTCCCATCACCGTTGATGGTAATGCTTTCGTGATTTGCAACGCGATTTGCAAAAATTGAAATAACACCACTGTATGGCGAGTTCGGATCTTGTCGTTCACCAAACACATTGAAGAAACGAAAACCCATTGTTGGAACCTTGTGTATCATCCCTGCAACTTTAGCTTGCAGCTCACAAGAGAGTTTATCCACCCCATAAGCAGATAAGGGGCGCTGTTCGCTATGCTCTGTCAGCGGCGTACTCGCATTGTCACCGTATACTGCCGCTGAGGACGCATACACAACAGGCACTTTGCAATCCAATCGAGCGCTGCATTCAAGAATATTGACCGTACCTGTTTGATTGACCGTATGGGTCTCAGCCCATTGCTGGTTTGATTTCTCCACTGACGCCACTGCGGCTAGATGAAAACAACCATCGATGCCATGCATTAATGTCTTAAGCAGCTGAGTATCCCTAATATCACCAACAAACAACTTAGCCCCACTGGGTAAGTTTTCTCTTTTACCCGTCGAAAGATTATCAAGGACATCGACTTCATGACCTTGCTCAAGCAACACTTCGCAAAGATGAGATCCAATAAAACCACAACCACCTGTAACTAAATAATTCGCCATGACTCGCTCCTGTTTTTTTATTCAATATTCAGGAGAAATCAATCTCTGTGCCAACCAAAAATACGCCTTTAAATTCAATAAGATAAAGAGTTAATTTGAAAAATAAAAATCGTTAATACCGCGCGAGTACATTCCGCGTTGCATTTTGCAAAGCATTGTTGGCATTCACTTTGCTCACCTACCTATATTAGCCGCATAGTCAGTCACATATCGGAGGACGATAACATGACAAACATCACTCTTTTTGTGGATTCCAGCGGTATCGGTGGAATCGAAACACACATTATTCAATTGGCAAAAGCGTTGAAAGCGAAAGCCTTCCCTGTACAAGTGATACTTTGGAAACGCTATCGTTCAGAGCCTCATATTATCGAATCCTCCCTTTCTACTATGCAGATACCGGTCTCCTGTGCTGACGGATCGGTACAAAACCTGCGCGATCAAGTTTTACCGCATAGCACGCTTCATACTCATGGGTATAAAGCCAACTTAATCGGAAAATTCGGCCATTCTTTAGGATGGTGGAAGACAGTACCAACACATCACAATGGTGATCTCGGAACAGGAAAGCTCAAGCTGTATGTCAAACTAGACGAAATCACATCACAATTTTTTTCCCCGATATCGGTCAGTCAGGAGATTTTTAATCGACTAAAACATAAGGGCATTAAGCTAAAGAATTTCGTCAATTACGAACCCGTCACACAGTCTCCCCTTAGAAACAAACTGACGCCCAGAGTAGCCTTTGTTGGCAGACTCAGTGACGAAAAAGACCCCAATGCGTTTTGTCAGCTCGCCAATCAATTTCAAGGTCGCAATTGTGAGTTTCATGTATACGGAGAAGGCGCATTGCACGAGTCACTGAAAAATGCGTATCCCACCGTTTTATTTCACGGTCAAACAGCAATGGAATCTGAGTGGGATAACATTGACTTACTTTGCATTACGTCCAAAACGGAAGGCCTCCCCTTGGCGGTCTTAGAAGCCATGTCACGCGGTATTCCTATCGCTGCGTTTGGCGTTGGTGATCTACCTGAAATCATAAAAGATGGATTTAATGGATGGCTAATCCCACCTGGTAATCTCAACAAAATGCACGACGCAGTCGAACAATGGCTGTCACTTCATCCTTTTCAAACGGCTGGGATGATGTACCACGCAGAACGCACGATAAAAAACGAATATTCTCAAGACGTTGTCGTGCCACAACTGCTTTCTCATTACCCTTCAAGCTCAGCTGATTAAGCTGAGACTAATACAGCTGGGCAGATGAGCGGAGCAAGGCTTCGCTCATCTGCCCACTTCCTCCATCTTTTTCTAGTACTCCTTAGCAGCTCCTATTTTCTGCTAGCATTTGCTCGCCCTTTTTCGCTATCTCCATCCTTTTCAGCTATCTCCACCCTTTTCTTGGGTAAAAAAAAGGTCGGGGAAAACATCTTCTTTACCCGACCTTTTGAGCCATATACGGACTCTTTCATGAACCTACCGTAACGTACTGAGCAGCTATAACTTACTGATCTTTAAACTACTAAGCTTTATAACACCTAGAAATGGCCCCATGAGCTCATCTTTGATGAATCGCTCCTTTAACAAAGTGGGAGAGCAGAGCCCAAAGATTACGCTTGGTTGGCAATCCTGAGCAGGCCTTTATATAGTGATTAAGGGCGCTTAGGTAATGTCCTGATTGATGCTGATAGGCCTCGGCTTTAGCAATATACAAACGTGCATACGCTGGCGCGCAGCATTCAGGGTTCAATGTTTCCATATCCCCACGATAGCGATCTAATATCCGTTCAACACTGGCAATTCGACGCTCTGCATTTCTGGAGATTGAGTTCGATCGAACTAAATAGTTGGTGGTTGATTTTTTATGAACCAGTACATCGCCTAATAAGCTAATTTTTAACCATAAGTCCCAATCACTGGCGGAGAACAAGGTTTCATCAAACCCCTCCACTGCTTGTAAATAACTCGTTTTTACCACAACGGTCGATGTGCCAATGATGTTCTCTTCGTAGATACTGGTTTTTTGCTCTCCACTCAAGCAAACAACAGAACCTTCGGCCTTTACTCTTTTTTGGAAACGAGGCCAAAAATCAAAGCAGGCTCCCAAGTATTCCCCTTTCTCGCCGAAATGATCGTATTCAGTGAAACTCAAAATGCAACTGGGGTGCTTTTTCAGTTCCGCGAGTTGGTCTTCTAATTTATCTGCATACCAGTAATCATCCGCGTCCAAAAACGCGACCCAGTGTCCACGAGCCTCTTTAATCGCTAAATTTCTCGCGGCTGATACGCCCTTATGCTCACCTTTAATAACTTTCAGTCTCGCGTCTTGCTGACTTTTTTGATGTAGCCATTCATCAGAACCGTCCGTAGAGCAGTCATCAATAACGATCAACTCTAGCGTCGCATTCTGGCTTAGAACACTTTCTACAGCTTTTGGTAAATACTCTAAGCAATTATAGGTCGGCATGATCACGGTCACTTCGACGCCTTTCGAATCCGTCTTAGCGTTATCTACTGCTTCGTTCCTATAAATCGATTCGTTCTTTTTATAGATACTCATATTTTTATCCTCAATTTCGGGTTGGCACTTAGCTTGCTCTAGTTAATGTTAAGAATGCTTTGTTGGCCCTTTTTAGAGGGAAGATTCAGTTACTCGACATAACTTACTAAGCATTCAATGTGCCAACGTCTTCCAAGAGACGGATAAATAAGGAAGAGTAAACATGAAAAATATTGCCTACATAGCAACGGCCTTTCCGGTTTTATCAGAAACCTTTATTGGTAATGAAATCAGGGCGTTACAGCGACTAAACCATACTGTTAAGCTTGCAACGTTTGACACTCGAACAGAGGGTGGTCAGTACGATGATAATGAGCTGGCAAGAAGCGCCATCGAATTAAAAAGCATTGACTGGAGAGACTCTTTGAAAATGCTAATCTCGTCTGGTCGCGGTTTGCAAAATGCAATGCAATTTGTAAATCAGCAAGCTGGACTGCCAAAACGATCTCTTCTTTGGTATGGCGCAAAACTCGCTGTTTTCGTGAAACAGTCGAAATGTCAGCACATACATGCGCATTTCGGTTTAGCCAGCACAGCGACCGCGATTGTGGCCGCAAAACTTACGGGCCTTCCGATCTCTTTTACTTGTCACGGCTACGACATCTACAAAACACCGTCGGACTTACCACTCAAACTGTCCAACGCGACGTTCGCAGTCGCCGTTTGCGACATGATGAAAGAGGATATGAAAAAACTCGCGCCGTCCTCAAACATTGTCAAAGTAAGATGCGGCGTTGATGTATCCAAAGTGGAAAACGTAGGTGAACCCAACTATCAAGCCAAACGCTTGCTTTACATAGGCAGACTGTCTGAAACGAAAGGCTTGTTTGTATTACTGCAAGCATTGGCATCGATTCCAAAAGCGAAAAGGCCTCACATTGACATTGTGGGAGACGGCCCACTTAAACAAGAGCTGCATGAAACCTGTCGTATTTTAAACCTAGATGACGTCGTTCATTTTTTAGGCGCGAAACAGGCTGATTGGGTCAACAGACACTACGCTCATTACAGCGGTCTTATCGCGCCATTTATTGTCACGCCCGCTGGTACACAAGACACAGGCCCATTGGTCATAAAAGAAGCCATGATGTTGAAGCTTCCGATTATCACGACCGACATACGCGCTTGCTTAGAAATGCTAAACAATAAAGCAGATAACAACCCGTTAGCGAAAGTCACCAAATCGGGCTGCTCTCTTTCTCTCGCTCAGTGTATGACGGAGTTTTTGGACATGAGTGAGGAAGACAAGCGTGCCATGGCAAATTTAGCCTATGACCACCTCTTAACCCACTTTTTGATCGACGATCAGGTTAAGTATTTGTCACAAGCCTTTGAAAACAGTCATCAGTAAGGGACCTACAATGAAACCGCTCGCGATATTTAAGCAGAAACTAGACGCACTATTCGCTACACAAAGTGCGTTGATGCAACAAGCGTGTTATGCCATCGGTATTATTCTTTCCAAGGCTATCAGCTTATTTCTGCTGCCATTCGTTGCAAGCCGCCTTGGGTTGATTGAATTTGCCCGTCTCGAGACCGTTATCGCCTTATTGAACGGCGCAGTGATTATTGTGAGCTTTGGTATGGTCAACCTGTTGTACCGCCAAGCTGGTAAAGCAACGAATGACGCCGACAAAAGGCAGATTGTTGCTCAACTCATCGGGACCGCGTTATGTATGGCAATATTGATCATCGTGAGCGTCTTTTTAAGCTTTTCCATGACGTTACCCTTAATCAATCAAATAACGACCCTGTCGGCCACCGAACTGCTGCTCTGCACATTGATCATTTCATTAGAAGGGGTATTAGGGCTGTGTCTAGCTTGGCTAAGAATGGAAGAAAAAGCCTTTCTGTTTTTACGTTCAATGTTAATGCGTACCCTTGTGTATAGCGCTTTAACCGTCATCGGTTTGAGCTATGACTATGGTCTGACTTTTTTACTTTTCGCGTCATTAGCCGCCAGCTTACTGCAAGCCATCGAATTGATCGCCCATCAGCTGAAAAGCACGGGGATTCAGTTCAACAAACCGTCTCTTTGGCAAACACTTCGCTACGGCTGGCCATTCGTTTTAAGTGGACTGGCAATGTACGCATCCCAAGGAATGGAAATTGTGATTTTGGCGCAATATATCTCACCAGAACAGTTGGCCGCCTATGCAATCGCCATTAAGTTTTTTCTCATCGCAGCCCTATGTAATCAACCGTATTTATTGTGGTGGTACGCGAGGCGCATGAATGTCTTATCAGACGCGTCAAAGTTAAACAGTGCTGGTACTGGTGCAACGCTTGGCGTTCTGATTGCTATGACCACCAGCTTATTGATTTGGTTCTGGTCAGAATGGCTGATTACACTCCTTTTTGACGACGCTATTTTAGAAGCCATGCATTTCTTACCTTGGCTTTTGGCTGCCGGCGTTTTAAAGCAATGGGGGGCCTTGTACAACTTAGGCTGCTTTAGCAGTGAAAACAGTCGCGCACAGATGTATATCGAATTGAGCACGGGCGCTTTTTGCGCGATGTGCTTCCCTATTTTGATCGCCTTATACGGTGTACACGGCGCGCTCTATACCTTTGTGTTCAGTCAATTTGGTCGTCTAATCGCATATTGGATTGTCAGTCAGCGAGTGCTTCACATTCGTTACCCACTCACTCTTTTAACCAAAGGCATACTGGGCCTTGTGGTGATATTGATGATCGCAATTTTGACTTCAATGATGTTGCCGTCTTTCTCAGGTTCCGACGCCATGGCTTTCGTCGCTCCTTTGACGGTTCCATTATGCGCTTCCATTGCCAGTCTTGTCTGGATCGTAAAACTTGGGAGGCCTTATGCAAACTTACTCTAACCTTCAACGTGCTGGACTGGCATTGAGCCTTTGCGGAATCATCGGTCTTATCTGGTGGAAATTACCTCACCCGTTCCTGATTTTACCCTTGGTGTTTTTGCCACTTGCAGCCTGGGTTGCGCTAAAAAGTTCTATCTGGATTTGCATGGGCTTTATCTTGTTTTCGTTCTTCAGAATTCACGAAGCGTTTCCTGCCCTGTACTCGTTAAAGATTCCTCAGTTGCTTGCGCTTGGGTCGCTAGGGGTTGCTGCTTGGCATATGTTGCTTACTAAGGAAATAAAACCCTATTGGAATAGCCATATGACTGGCTTTATTGTCTTCTTCGCCTTTGTCACCATTGGACTCATGTTTGCGAGTAATCGTGGCGAAGCCATTGCCGCTTGGACCGGTAATTTTGTCAAAATCACGGTCATGGTCTTTATCATCGCTTGGTTACTAAAATGCAAACGAGATTTTGCAATTTGCAACTGGGGAATCTTAATCGTCGGCAGTGTCATTGCCATCATCGCCTTACAAAATAAGATGAACGGTATCGGCCTAGTCGAAGGTACCCGCGTCACCATTGGCCGCGACATCGGTTCGATGCTTGGTGACCCAAATGACCTTGCGCTGGTACTTCTGTTTCCCACCAGCTTCGCGTTGGCCATTATGTTTTCACCTGACAATAAGCGTTTTTTGAAATTCTTGGGCTTATGCGGCTATATCCTAATTGTCTCTGCCATTATCGCGACACAAAGCCGAGGCGGCTTACTTGGCATCATGTCGGTGACCGGTGTATTTGCGTGGCAAAAAGTAAAAAATAAAGTGCTGTTAATCACTCTAGCAGGATCCGCTGCCATGCTCTTGCTTGCCCTTGCAGGCATTTCAGATCGGGCATCTGGTGGCGCTGCGGAAGACGGCATCGATGCATCAGCAATGGGCCGTATCTACGCATGGCAAGCGGCGTGGAACATGGCGGTCTCCAATCCGTTCAGTGGCGTTGGACTCAACAATTTCTATGTGAACTATTTTTTCTACAGTCCTCACTGGGACGGTAAGAACCACGCGGTACATAGCACATGGCTTGGCGTCTTGGCGGAAACCGGTTTCACAGGCTTTATCGCCTTTACGACGATGGTAATCCGCTTACTGATTAACAACATAAAACAAGTGAAATCTCTCAATCGCGCACTGAAAGACGAAGACCATAAACGATCGATTCCTGCGCCCTTGGCCGTCAGCGCACAAGCGACCTTAGCGGGTGTTATTGGTGTGATGGTATCAGGCACGTTTCTTACTCAAGGCTTTACGTGGCCTATCTATATCCTATTCGCTCTCAGCATGGCGGTGTCGGCAAATTTAGCGCCCATCCTTGCTTCTGTCAGAACGCAAAACGACGCGAAAAAAATGCAAATTGCGAATGGCACAGAGGATGCAATAACACAAGATAAGCGCTCACGCAGCCATGCGTGATCTGACGATACAGAGACAAAGAGGACGATCTCATGCAATCTATTCAGTCAGTAAAGTATTGGGCTAAGACCAGCAAAACCCCTGCGGCAAGAAGTGTTCGTGGTATTTGGTACTCATGCCAGCAATTAGAAATGCCATGCATACCACTACTCACAAAAAGCCTGCTGTTTTTGCATAAAAGCACGGCGACCCTTGTCGCAAGTTTAACAAGAAGGCTCTACTGGACACCGTTATTCAAAAGCCAAATTCAAGGCGGCAAACACTTATACCTCTATTCTGGCATGCCGCAGATCTTAGGCAACCCAGAAATCCGTGTCGGCAAAGGCTGTCGTTGGTCTGGCATCAGTACTGTCTCCGCCCGCTGGGGGTCACAAACACCGCGCTTTATTGTCGGTGACAATGTCGATATTGGCTGGCAAAGCAATATTGCAGTCGGGCAAGACGTCATTCTAGAAGACAATGTAAGGATGGCTGGCAAAGCATTTTTAGCGGGCTATCCAGGTCACCCTATCAACCCCGTCGATAGAGCAAAAGGGCTACCTGAACTCGATTCACAAGTTGGCAACATCCATCTTAAAGAGAATGTCTGGCTTGGTACCAACGTTACGGTACTCGGCGGCGTCACCATCGGCCGTAACAGCATCATTGGAGCAGGCAGTGTGGTTACAAAAAGCATCCCTGATAACGTCGTCGCTGCTGGAAACCCAGCTAAAGTAATTAGAGCGCTGTCTGCCCCGGAATGTTCTGAGCAGAAATGCTCTGAACAAGAACGCTATGAGCAAGAGAGCTTACAAACAGAACAAGCGCCAACAAACGTTACGATGGAAAAAGGAGAGCTATCATGAAATGGACCGTATTTGGAGAAGACTGGGGATCTCACCCGAGTAGCACACAACATTTGTTTCGGTATCTATCGGCGAAAGAGCACGTTGTCTGGATGAACTCGATTGGTTTGCGTCAGCCTAAGCTTTCCGCTCATGATTTAAAACGCCTGTATGAGAAAGGTAAAAAAATGATGGCGCGTAACACCTCGACGCACTCATCAAGCGGCACAGAATCTCCTTTATTACAAAGTGTGCCAGTACAAGTCGCTGAGTCAACGCCACAAACAATACTCTCGCCCAAAGCCGTCCCTTTATACGGGCTAAAGCTTGCGCGCAAAGCAAACCAGTATTGGCTTTCCAAACAAGTACAAAACGCGCATGCATCGTTACCCAAATCTCCTCATGCGCTTTGGCTTTCATTGCCGTCTGCGGTCGATATGATTGGACAATGCAACGAAGAAATCAGCGTTTACTACTGTGGGGATGACTTTAGAGCGCTGGCCGGTGTCGACCACAATGTCATTGGAAAAATGGAAGACGAATTGGTCGAAAAGTGCGACCTTATTTTAACGGCCAGCGAAGCCCTTGCAGAGCGTTTCCCTGCGCACAAAACACGACTGCTTGAGCATGGCGTTGACTATCATCAATTCTCACAGCGGCGTGCTGCCCCCGAAGGCTTCCCACAAACGAAAACGCTGGGGTTTTATGGTCAATTGGCTGACTGGGTCGATATCGACCTGTTGGAAGCCATTGCTGACCATTATCCTGATTGGACCATTATGCTCATTGGTGCCATTCATACCGATACAAAGACACTGCTGAACAAGCCAAACGTCAAAGTCTTACCCGCCATGCCTCACTCACAATTGGCAGCCTATGTTCAACACTGGGATATCGCGCTCTTGCCGTTTAAACATTGTCAGCAAATACAGCACTGTAATCCGCTAAAACTCAGAGAGTATTTAGCATCTGGCACACCAATTGTTTGCACTGATTTTAAAGCCGCTCGTACTTATGACTCCGTCATAACATTAGTGCGTGAAGACGACGATTTTATCAAGAAGCTGAGTGAGGTGATTTCGACACAAGAGACGCTTTCAAAGGCTGCAAAACAAGAACGGCGCATCACACAATCCAATTTGGTAAAGCGCGACGACTGGTCTCGCAAAGCCGAATTGGCCCACCATTATGTGCTCGCAGCACTCAATGAGAAGCGAGGAGTATCCAAATTAATGCCAAACGATCGAAGAAAAGAGGCTTTCATTGAGCTACGTTAATGCCCTACTTTGCCTTAGCAGCCTTTTATATGCGGGCTTCGCATTCAGTGCTGCCCCTTCGTCAAACGAGCCACTTTCCTTTTCACAAGGAACAAAAAAACAGTTATGGCGCTATGACGAAGGGATTGAAAAAGGCAAAGAACTGGTTCTAAAAGGCAAGGTACTTTCTAAACAAGCTCGACTGCTCGTACGAATCGACCATCCCAAAAGCCATCATTATTTTTCACGTTTTAATCACGAGCAATTACTCAGCCAAGGGCAATTTACAGTTCGACTTGATTTAGACAGTTTAAAGACAGGTCACAAATTCGCTTTTTCTGCCGATCAAATTCGGCGTCTATATTACGCGGCTATTGATGGCGATATTCAACTTCTGGACGCTCACATTTCTTCTAAGCCCACAGCACCATCGCAACTCGTCGGGTGGGACTTTGGCAGTCAAAAAACAGGGGCTTGGGGTTTTTACGGCGTCACCCCAGGTTCAAGATGGGAAGACATTGGCGGAATCGGTCTAACAAAGCCAAACGACGTTCCGTTAAGAGGGAACCTAAGGCAACGTAATAGGCCCTATCACGATGCGTTAATTCGAGACGGTTTCGAAGGCATTCAATCCGTTACCTTGCCCTTAAAAAATGGACTATGGCGAGTCAGGCTTTGGACGAGCGATATCGGTGAATGGGAGTATTTACCTCATCCGTTAAAACGTAAGGTCGTCATTAACGAGCAAACCGTCTTAGCCCAAGACCTCAATGCCGATCAATGGCAAGAAAAGTATTATTTTAATCAACCAGATCTAGGTGGAAGTCTAGCCTCAAGCACCATAGAACCGCATCAAAACAACTCGCCAAAGCGAATGGCAGACCCCTTCTGGGATAGCTTTATGATCAACCGAGGCAACCCCATTGACGCCGTCGTGAAGGTAGAAAACGAGCAACTTCATATTACCCTTGAGAGCGATGTTCCGGCTGGTACCTTTTTATCCGCTGTGATTGCCACGCCTTGGAACGAGGCGTCGGAAAACATTATGGCAAGATTCGATCAACTCAGAAAAGACGCCTTCATAGAACAATGGCCAATCTTACCTTCGCCCTATCAATGGCAAGACCACTCGAACATTGCATTATTTGGCAATGACACGACGTGGGTCGCTCACTCCGAGCAAATAGAATTTAAAATTGAGTTTGATCAGGCATACGGACACCTCTTATCACACACCTTGCCTATAACAGACGCAATATGGTTAAAAGAAAAACGTATATTAGGACGCGTTGGCGGTCAAGAAAGAGCGCTAACTGAACGAGTCTATCTGGAAGCCTTTGATCCGCAACACACCGAAGCGAAGACGGGAGACATATGGTATCTCTTCGCTAAGATCAAAAAGGCAAAAACACAATCCACCAGCCGCATTGGTCAACACTCATCATCAATCGGAGCACTGACCTTCTCGTATGGATCACTCCAACATACCTTTGCTCATTTACCCATTCACTTGCCCCGATCGCCGGTTCCGGTCGGTATCTATATGGATTACGCGCCGCACTTAAGTTGGTTTTCTACTGACCTTGCAATAGAGCAATCGCAGTGTGACTATCGTTTTTTACAGCGTCTTGGCGTTTCTGGCGTTGCGCCAGCACTACCCACACCATCGACCAAGCCTGAATCAATTAAAGCGTTTAAAAAGGCCATCCAAGCACCATTGATGGCAGGGCTTCAAGCGCCATTTCCCGCTTATACACCGCTCAAACGCATGGTCAATCAACCTTTGCATGAGCAAATTAGTGTGCTTCAAGCACTGAAACAATCACACCCTTATACCTTATGGTCTTTGGCTGATGAGCCGGGGTTATTTATTGATATGGATGAAAAGCTCAACCAGCTCAATACTCAACTGGCTGATTTTTTGCCGACATTACGTCGTTACGCTCAGCTTAATCACGGTGAACATTCGACATTAGTGTCTCAATATTCGGACGTACTCATTAACCAAGGCTACGGTCTGAATAAAGCCTCCTTTGAAGCCCTCAAACAAGCGAATGTACGTTATTACCTTTATAACCTACCAAACCTAAGATATGCATCTGGTCTGTATCTTTGGCGCTCCAAAGCAGGTGGTTTTTGGCAATGGCATGGACGAATGCCTACCGCTCATCCGTTCGACCCAACCGACGGACGTGAGGACGACGTACAGTTTTTTTTACCGAAAAAAAACAGCTGCGATTACCCAACCATCCGCGCAGACCTTATCAATATGCGCACAGGCATTAACGACTTACGATGGCTAAGTTGGCTTTCTCAAAATGCGAATCACGATATTCATTTTGCAATTTTACACCATGAGCTAGAACAAATCATCGCGTTGGATTTTTCCAAAAAGACTATATTTAACAAAGAGATAAATGCCATTATCGAGAAAATAAAGAAACTGGCACAAACCATGCCCTTAGATAGATAGGATTATTTTTTTATGGGTATTTATCAATGCATCTCGCTATTCAAGCCAGAATATATCGCCTGTTTTGTGCCGCATGGAGGCATAGATACCTGTTGGTTATTCCACCTCTTATCTTGCCTACTTTTGGCTACCTTCTATCAACATCATCGGCCAAGATATACGACAACCACACGTCTTTTTTGATTCAAGAAAGTGCGACACTCAACCCGTTCCTAAAAGATCTTTCCGTTGAGACTCAAATTCAACAACGTATAAAGGCGCTCGATACCTTACTGCATAGTCGTCATATTCTAAAACGCGTTGCCGAGGAAGAGCATCTCTATACTGAAACTGCGTCGGATTATGCCAAAGATCGCGTCATCGGCAGACTGTCTGCCAATTTAAAAGTCAGCTTATTCGGTTCTGATCTGATTCGTATTTCATATCGCAATGGTACACCTGAAGGCATGAGCGAAGTGCTGAAAAAAGTAAGAGAAGTCTTTATTGAGCAGTTGCTCGCACCAGAGCGTAGTTCAATGAGCAGTTCAGAAGACTTTTTACTTAACCAGCTTGTCGAGCAACGCGTCCAATTAGAACAAGCAGAAGCGGCACTGGCCGATTTTAAGTCCGAGAACGCACTTCAACTTCCGAGCCTATTCAACAACAACGTTCAAAGTATCTCCGAGCTTCGCCAACTGATCGCCGATAAGGAGATCGAGCTTGCGGGTCAACAAGCCGTTATGGACAGCCTTCACACCGAGCTGTTACGCAATAACCCTCTTATCGGGCAGCTTGAAAGCGATATATTGCAACAAAAACGCGAACTCAACAGCTTGCTGTCCCGCTACACGAAAAAACACAGCAAGGTCGTCATTGCGATGGCGAACCTTTCGCGCTTAGAAAAGGAGCTTATTGAGTTTCTTGAGTTAACCAAATCCATTACGAGTTTTGATGAACTAGAGCGACTTTGGTTGTCCAGCCTATCAAGAATCGAAGAGTCTATGTCCAGCTCAGGCACTAACGTCAGCTTTATTCCTGGCGAAGAAATTGAGTCTGCAAAACTGCGTCATTCTAGAATCACACAGGAATTGGCACAACTTAAGCGACAACAAGACGGGTTACTTGAGTTCATCGCGTCAAGCAGTTCTGTTGAGCAGCAGCTTAAAACCTTGAACCGTGATATCGAGGTGAAAAAGAAAGTCTATCAAGACACGCTCAATCGCCACGAACGCGCAAAACTTACTGGCGCGCTAGGAGACTACGAACAAAAAGATCGTATCAAGGTAATCGATGAAGCCTATACGCCATCATCACCGAGCAACATGCCAGCCATTCTCTACATGATTCTTGGCGTTATCGCAGGTATTGGGCTCGGCTCTGGTGTGGCGCTCGTCATTGAAATTACCGATTCTCGGTTGCGCTACATTGCCGACGTACAGTCTATCGCTGGGGCACCCGTATTAGCTCGCATTCCCAAAATACAAGATTCTCACCATCAGCTGGACACGTTGTTACACGGAGCCGAATTCGCGGACACAGCAAAAACAAATTTATCGAAAAGAAAATTGCTTAACTTTAAGCGACTTTCTTAAATGGAGATTATCAATATGAAGATTATAGAAGTCGTACAACATCTGGCCCCAGGCGGCATCGAAACCTTGGTTTTAGAGCTTGAAAAAGCCTATCAAAACCTAGATAAAGTCACTATCGTCAGCCTTGAAGGCTCTCAATCTGACGCCGAAAAGACATGGCCGAGATTAACGCAGACGCAATGCGATAAAGTCTTCTTAAATAAGCAGCCGGGATTACAATGGTCTACGGTCCAAACACTGACCGCTTTATTTAAAGAGCATCAGCCGGACGCCATTCATACACACCACATTGGCCCTCTTCTTTATGGCGGTCTCGCAGCAAAGCGCGCAGGGATTCGCAATATTGTGCACACTGAGCACGATGTATGGCACATTCAACGCAGTAAAAAACGACACCTTTTGCAATCGACATTACTTTCTGTGGTTAAGCCTACCTTAGTCGCAGATGCAAGATACGTTGGCAGTGCGCTGGAAGACCTCTTTCCTACACACGACAACTGTGTAATTCCGAATGGCATCGATACGGAGAAGTTCTCTCCTGGAAGCCAGTTCCAAGCACGAACGTCTCTTTCTTTACCGCAAAAAAGCGGCCTAGTTGGCTGCGCTGCTAGATTGGTAGAAGGAAAAGGACACACTTATTTATTCAAAGCCATGTTAGATGTGCCAAGCGATATCCATCTAGCACTCGCTGGCGACGGTCCACTGCGCGCAAAGCTGGAACAGGAAGCCGCTGCGATGGGGCTTTCTGATCGCATTCACTTTCTGGGCAACCTAGACAATATGTGCGAATTCTATCGGTCACTGGATGTGTTCTGCTTGCCTTCAGAAGCAGAAGGCTTGCCTTTGTCACCACTGGAAGCACAAGCCTGCAACATTCCTGTCATTTTAACGGATGTAGGCGGTTGTAACGAAGCCATATGCCCGAATACAGGCTCTTTGATTCAGGCTAAAGACAGCGAAGCCCTTGCCCTCGCGATTAGCCAAAAACTGTTAATCGATGGAGGTGTCATGCAGCCAAGACAGTTTATAACGCAACACTATTCGCTTAACAAAATAGCCGACTCTTACCGCAACTTAATGCTCCAACAAGGAGAAGCGTCATGATTTTCTTAATGTCTATTTTTCTAATAAGCAGTACGTTGATTATCTATCACCACGTTGGGTATCCCGTTTTACTAAAGCTTATTACCAAAGTACAAAACAAAAAACGCAGTCGCATGAGCAATAACAAGAGCGAACTACCAAGTATTGGACTCGTCATCCCGATTTACAACGAAGAGGGTGTATTGGCAGACAAACTTCGAAATCTGGCGTTTGTGGATTACCCAAGCGACAAGCTTACCGTACACCTTATTTTCGACGGCTGTACGGATCGCTCTTATGACGTCGCTAAAAACACACTAAGAGAACCGTTACTTGGGACGTTGAATGTTTCCATTCACAACGGCCATGAAAATCTCGGCAAGTTGGCACAACTCAACAGAGTGCTGCCAAATATTACTGCTGACATTACCGCTTTATCGGATGTCTCCGCTCTGCTGTCTATTGACGCTTTGCAGATTGCAGCTAGGCATTTTCAAAATGCGAATACAGGTGCAGTATGCGCAACCTATCGCTTTCTAAGCAACGGCGCAGCTCAAGAGAAAAGCTACTGGCAGTACCAATGCAACATTAAAAAAACAGAAAGTGATCTTGGCTCAACGCTCGGAGCTCACGGTGCGTTCTACTTATTTAGAAGCGCTTTCTTTCGCCCTCTTCCCATCGATACGATTAACGACGACTTCGTACTGCCATGCTCAATCATTCAACAAGGCCTTCGTGTGGTTTACGAGCCAGATATGATCGCCGTTGAGCTGGAAGCCACTGAAGTAGAACAAGATTTAAGCCGTCGTCTTAGAATTGGCGCAGGGAACTTTCAACAAAGTATTCGCTTAATGCCGTTGCTTAACCCTAAGTATGGCATGACGGCCTTTATGTTTTTTTCATGCAAATGGATGCGTCCATTCATGCCATTTCTATTTTTAATCGCATTGCTGACGTCTTCATTAGCGGCCGTACATACCTTGTGGTTCATCCCAATCGTCGCCGTGCAATGTGTCGTCTATGGCATTGCCATCCTGCAACACTATTTCAAGCTAAACCATTCTTTGTTAATCAAAGTTCATTATGTGATTTCGGCACACTTTGTGAATGGTCTAGCAATATCACATTACTTATCAGGCAAATACTCAAATTCTTGGAGAAAATCTCATGATTAATCTAGCCAGCCTTCAGCGTCACACAACTCGCAGTCACACGGCTCCGAATCAAGATTCAAGCACAGCGGCGATTGAATACGTTCCGACTAACGTTCGAGTATGCAAACGCTTATTCGATATTGTTACCGCACTGGTGTTATTACTCGCCACTCTGCCGATCTGGCCACTTGTTATGCTAGCAATCAAGCTGGAATCTAAAGGGCCGATCTTCTTTTCACAGGTTCGTATCGGTTTGGCTAACAAGAACGCCTCCAGTCTGTTCAAAATGGTGAAATTCAGAACCATGGTCCAAAACGCAGAATCTGCTACCGGCCCAGTTTGGGCAAGTAAAAACGACGCTCGTATCACCAAAGTCGGAAAGTTCATGCGTAAAACCCGCATAGATGAGCTTCCTCAGCTTTTTAATGTCTTAAAAGGTGAGATGTCGATGATCGGCCCTCGGCCTGAAAGACCCGGCATAATGGGCAAACTGGAAAACCAGATCCCGCTGTTTAATGAACGTACTTATGGTGTTTTACCGGGCATCACTGGGTTAGCGCAGGTCTATCAAGGTTACGATGAAACGATCGAAGACAGCCGAAACAAACTCGGCTATGACTTATCTTATTCGGTCGCTTTAACGTCAATGAAGCAGTGGCTATTTATGGATGCATTGATCGTATGGAAAACCATTGTGGTTGTGATCATGGGAAGAGGACAATAAAACACGTGCTTTACCAATGCTCTGCCTGTCGTTTTTCATCGCGCTTTATTTCAACTTACTCGTTTTCGCAGAATGCAAACCACCTCATTGCATTCTGCATTTTTTCTAAATCCCTTTCTGCCAAAAACTTCATAAAAAATAAAAACTTCTTTTTAATCAACCACTTAAGTTAAAACAATAAGTTGGCCTGATCTCTGCAATCTCTAAGACACACTCATACTATTGTGATCAAGGAAATTACCATGTATCAAAATCACTATACCTTAAACGAGTACGAAGTACTGGAGCTGGCTGGAGAAATGGATTGCGTTGCGATCGCAGAAAACAAAGACGCGATCGAACTGATTCCAACGACCTTTGACGGCGATATCGTCTTTGATCTATCCAAAGTGACCTTCATAGACTCATCAGGCATTGGCGCCATCGTGTTTCTGTTCAAGCGCTTACGCGAAGAAGAACGCTCTCTTGTCCTAAGTGGATTAAACGGTCAGCCGAAAGAACTGATGACGCTGCTTAGAATCGATCGAGCAATTACGATCAAAGACGATGTGCGCAGCTGCGCCGTTTCTTAAGTCGCAGCGCCAAGGAGGTTACTATGAACCGCTTAACGTATGTATTATCACTCGCTCTCACAGCATCAGCCTTATCTGGATGCAGCTTCTTAAATCCTTCAGCTAAGCCTTCTGATGCGAATTATCCAATGCCTCTGCACTTTACGGAGCATGCGCGCCTATCGGACGCTCTGAGGATTGCAACCGTTCGAGTAAACCAATTAGAACACTCTGGCGGCGAAGAGTGCATGCCCGGACGTATTTACCGCATGCACAAGTTGCTAGAAATGGCGAACGGGGAACATCAAACGGGATTACATGAAGACGCTGCTCTTAATCTGCGTGCGCTCGATCAACAAATTGAAAATGCTGAAAAGGGGTTAGTCTTCTTACATGCTCGTACTACCTGCCTTGGAGAGGCTCACGATGATGTTCTCGCCGACATTTTGCCGTTACTGGAGCGTATTTCGCGAACCAACTTTGCATCCGCGAGCGCCGCCATGCCAGATGCCATGCCTCCACTACTCGATGAATTAGCAAAGTGGCTGATACTCAACCCCCATTACAAAGTTACCCTAGTAGGACATACAGACTCTCAAGGTAGTATTGAAGAGAATGAGCATCTGGCGTTAGACCGAGCGGCAACGATTTCACGGTATCTTATTGCACACAATGTCGACGCACATCAGCTAAGGTGTAATGGCGAAGGCCCTTGGAACCCAATTAGCCACAATGCGAGTGAACAGTCTCGAAAATACAATCGTCGCGTGGAAGTGGACGTCAGCCGAATTGAAGAAGACACTATTAAAGTAGACAAACTTAAATACTGGCCTAGGATTACAGACATTTGGGGAGGGAAGTAGTATGAAGTGGTTGGACCCTATGTTACGGACGGCACTGATGTTTTTGGTTGTGTCGATACTGTTAATCACCGTATCGACACACAGCATCGCGAATGATGATTCGAATGGCCTTATTCAGCCTGGTGATATTTTACAGGTGAATTTTTTAGGCGATAACGCATTTGAAAAACCGTTTGAAGTAGACAGACTCGGCAATATCGTATTGCCAGAAGTCGGCGTCATTACATTAACGGGGCTTAGTTTAAGCGATGCGACGGCTCTCATTCAGGTACAACTTTCCAGCCACTTTTTAAATACAGATCAATTAACCCTTTCGCGAGTTGAGCATCGACTGCTCATTACCGTACTGGGCTACGTCAAAAACCCGGGTGAGGTCGAAATACCTCAGCACGGCAATTTGCAAATGGCGCTTACTGAGGCCGGAGGAATCAAACCGGGCGCGCAATTAAACAAGGTACAAGTGCGACGCAATAACGAAACCTTTGTTATTGATTATAAGCAATACCTCGACACCGGCGATGCGAACCTTGTTCCCTCTCTACAATCATTGGATACGATCTTCGTACCTTCTTCTCCTCTAACAGGAAATGTCGAAGTCGAGTTCGATGCTGCGAGTTTACTATCGGGGGGCGACGCGGCCGAAAAAGCACTGTCTGTCAAAATATTCGGTGAAGTCCATAAACCCGGTACATTTACCTACGATCAATCTCAAAACTTTGTCGACTTGCTCATGCGAGCAGGAGGCGTAACTCGCTTTGCAAGCGTCGAGCAGATTCGACTGATCACAGAAGGCGATCCCGTATTATTCGACCTTAAAGATTATTTAGACGGCGGCAGTGACCAAATGCTGCCTCAAGTTGCGCCCGGTGCAACCATCTTCGTGCCGATGAAAGAAGAAGAGGTTAAAACCGGTAATCGCACCGTCTACATAATGGGGGAAGTTTTCAGACCCGGTGCGTATGAAATTCAAGACAGTGCCTCATTTATAGAAATAATGGCAAACGCGGGTGGACCATCACGTTTTGCTAGAACGCGTGCTATTCGAATTATTCGTCGCGATGGCAGCGTCTCAGAGTTTGATCTTCAAGCCTACACAGAAGGGCTTTCGTCTATAACACCACCTTCTATTCGGCCTGGAGATGCGATCTTTGTTCCTGAGAAAAACGACATTAATCAGACTTCTTGGCTAAAAGTTACGCCCGACAATGCGATCCATATCATTGGTGCGGTTGTGAAACCGGGCCGCTACGAGTGGTCTGACGAAATGAGTTTAATGGATCTTATCGCCGAAAGTAGCGGCCCGACCAAAGACGCAGACATTACCAACTTGTCGATCAAACGTCCTAATTTACCGCCAATTCAATTTGATTTGGCACGTTATCTAGGAGGTAAAAGCGATCAAGCCATGCCTAAGCTAAAAGGCGGCGATACCGTTGTTATTCCTAGACACCCACAATTCCCCGTCAGTGATAAAGCGGAATGGGTAAAACAAACCAGTGAAGACTCAATCTTTGTAATGGGCCAAGTTGGGATTCCAGGCCGCTATCGCTTCACAGGGAAAGAAAGCTTTTTGGATGTGCTTGCTGCTGCCAACGGCCCAAGCGAAACCGCCGATTTACGCGCCGCTAGGGTCATTCATCGAAACGATAGCGAGGCCAAAACCACCCAAGTCAATTTAGCCTTGTATTTCGATACGGGCGACGAAACTCTATTGCCAGACCTTAAAGCAGGCGACACGATCTTCTTACCGGGTAAATCATTAAAAGATTACAACGGGCAATCTCAGCGCTCAGTTAAGATTATGGGCGCGCTAAACAGCCCAGGACACTACCGCTTCAGTGACGATATGAATTTACTCGACGCACTAGCACAGGCGGGTGGACCAACCAACGCCGCCGATATTTGCGAGGTTAGAATTGTTCATGAAGGATGCTGTAATACCACTTCACTGGTCTTCGATCTTGCCGCGTATTTACGCTCTCCCGAAGGCGCCCTTCTCCCGGTTATTCGCCCTGGAGACACCATTTATATCCCATCAACAGAAAACAGTATGTGGACGCAGACCATGTCGTTCGTTAGAGACATGATAAGTATTGCAACCCTTTTGATTCTGGTGCTTTAGGAGGTTTTATGAATAACTTACCCGTCAACTACGTCGAACTGGAATCCATCTTTACCGTTCTAGAACGCAAAGGCTCACAGGTCATCAGTTTAAGTGGTGCACACAACCAGTGTGGCGTATCAATGACCGCCTACGCGCTAGCCAAACGCTATCAGGCAAATGGATACAGTGTGCTATTGGTTGATTTGAACCTCTATCATCCAAGTTTGAACAGCACTCTCGGGTTACCAAGAAGCAAATGGAACATCGGCGACATCACCGAAGACGCTATTATAAAACCAACAGAAAGTGGAACACATTATTTACCCGCTCCTATTTGCAGTTCGGCTCCCCTTAACTTTAGAGATCCGGGGCTCGTTAGAAACCAGATGAACGATTGGCTGAAAAGCTATGATCGTATCGTCATCGATACCGCGCCAATCAGTGGTAATAACTATCGAGATATCCCAACAGATCTAATCTGCTCAGTATCCGATGCCTCTCTATTGTTGATACAGACAGAGGTCACTACGCAAACAGCGCTTAGAAGCAGCTGTGATAAGCTCGAAAAAGCGAAAGCGAACCTAGCCGGCATCATCATGAACGACGTCGAATTTCCGTCTCTTGCGAACGAAATGTTAAGAGAAGCGAACAGACTTAACCGTTTTCTACCTTGGCTCTCTAGCCTGTTCAAAAAAGCCATTCGAAGATCAACCTTTTTAAACTTAAGAGTATAAGGTGGTTTTATGTTAAAACATCGTAAGAACGTACTCCTAACGATCTTAGTCATTGGACTCGTTATAGCGGTTGTCCCTTTATTGTTTCCTATCGAAACGATGGCGCTGCCGATACACTTAGCCATTGCAGGCAGCCTCGTACTTTCGTTGATCATTGTCTGGTTCACCGAGCCTCAAATAGACGCCGAAGCACAATCCACGCGGGCAACGCTTTTGGCGACACAGGAAAGCCCTTCGTCGAGTGAACAGAAGTTGGCGTCTTCTACTTCCGAATTATCGGAGGTAATACCGTCGCAAGAAACAAATGGAAACGACATCACAAGCGATATAGTTCACTTTATCGAACCACTGCCAGTTGCTGTCATCGCGTTTGAACAGGACAGCGTATCAAACGTAAATGCAGCCGCTCGCAAACTGTTTAGCGTCGATAATACACACGCTTTTTCTCTCGAAGACGTGTTGGACAGTTCAGGCATGGCACACGTCGACGCTTACCTTCAATCTGATTTAGAGACGGCTAAGTTTGACCTTAAAAGAACCAATGCCATTAGCCTTAGCGGTCAGGTTCTTAGTCTGCAACTTCAAGGCTTTTCATTGAATGGAATAAAGTACATTGTATTAACATCGACGCTCTCTTCCTCCGAGTCAATCCCTATGCCTTCTACTGCGCAATCGGAGCAAGAGACAACGACCAATTCGCCTTTAGAGACTACTGACGGCGCCATTCTGGTCGTCGATGACAGCCCTACCAACCTAATGATGGCAAAAGGCTTACTAGAGGAATTAAACCTGCCTGTCATTACGGTCGAAAGCGGTGAGGAAGCACTTAACATCGCAGAAAAAACCTCCTTGAAATGCATTTTTATGGATTTGCAAATGCCCGACATGGATGGCTATGAAACAACCCAAAAAATACGACAAATACCAAGCCAAAAAAGCACGACCATCATTGCTCTATCAGGAACAAAAAGTGACGACATCACAAACCGTATGAAAGAATATCAGATTAACGAGTTTGTTCTTAAACCTCTCAACAAGGAGAAATTGCTCAAGGTTCTTGATAGACAGGTCTCTCACTCTCATGTTTCTGACAACGCTCTTTTGCCAAATAACCCGAATGCATCTAGCCACTCACAACTTGAGTCCTTAGAACTAAGCCCGCTAGAAGCAAAACAGCAAGACGCCGATCAACTGGACATGTCCGTTATAGAACAAATGCAACGTGATATTGGCTTAGATAAAACACAGCATATGAAACAGGTAGCGATTAATGAAATCGAGAATAGACTGACGGTTCTAGAAGATAAAAATCAGTTAGACCGCTCTCATCTTCAACGAGAAGCTCATTCGATAAAAAGCACCGCAGCAAGCTTCGGTTTACTGTCACTTGCAAACCTTGCCAGACAAATTGAAAGCCTCTGTTTGACCAGCAACAAGGAATCCATCCTTCCTCTTATTGAGCAAGCGCGCAAAAGTTTTGAAAACGCAAAACGCCAACTGCAAGAAACACTTAACTAGAGGCGAAAACGAATGGGACTACCACACAGCATCCACTTTGATTTTGACGCAGAGTTACCGAGAAAGCTTAGAAACGCGGCGCAAATGCTTTTACTCCAGTCTCCGCTGTCCGTTTCTCAACAAAATTTAGTCCTGCTTGCGATCAGTGAGATTAGCGCGAACTACATCAGACACAGTTCTCCCGCGCCCACGCTGGTCAGCCTAAAGCTCGAATGGAACGCCTTTGATTTCACGCTTCAGATCGATGACAACGGTGGCGCAATAGAGGACCTAGAAATAGATGAGCTGGATGTGCTGCTCAATTCTGACTTACAAACGAACGGATATGGTCTTTCCATCCTAAAAGATCAGTTTGACCTGTGCACTTATAATGGAGACGCTGATAGCGGCCACGCCATTAAGAATCAATGGTTGTTCAAGTTACTCGTCGAAAGCGAAAAAGCACGCTACAAAATTGCGATTATAGACGACGATACCGTGCAACTTTCTTTGTTAGAACTGTATCTTCAAGAGCATGAACTCTGCCTTTTTGAGTCTCCGCTGGCGGCGTTTCAATGGCTTAAGAATAACAAGGTCGACATTATCATTTCAGATATTCACATGTCTGAATTAGATGGTATATCGTTCCGCGAACACATCAGCGCCATTACTCATTTGGCCCTCACTCCGTTTGTGTTCTTAACAGGTGACAGCAACGAATCCCTCGAAAACGGCATAGCGCGCTTTAATATTGACGACTTCATACTTAAGCCAATTCAGAAAAACAAACTCGTTAGCGTCATAGATCGAGTCCTTCAACAAAGGAAAAGCATCGAACAGCAAACCCATAAACTGCTCGATACCGATATAAAATCAAAACTACGCCATACCGTGAAAGACGACATTTTGGATGGTTATCTAATTAGCACCTTTACTCAAAGCGCAGATATTGGCGGCGGCGATTGCTGGCACGTCGAAAAACTCACTAAAGGTTCGCTGGGGATTACCCTGTGCGACGTGATGGGACACGATTTAAAGTCCAGCTTCAATGCTGCAAGATTACTCGGCGCACTTCAGTCTTCGTCCTATCATTTTCAAACATCGAAATTACACCATACCCAGTACCCATCTTACCTTTGCGAGACAATAAACCACTGGCTAAACGTCGCTGGAAGCGATGTTCTGACCACTATGCAGTCATTGTCTATCTCAGAAAGCGGAATCAATATTATCAATACGGGCGGCTTACCACCCTACCTAATAACGCAAGAAGGCTATATTTCCTCGCTGCCCATAACAGCGCCTTTATTAGGGCTATTTAGCTCGCCTATACTAGAATCCAATCATTGTGTTCTCAAAGAGGGTGAGCGTCTGCTATTGTTTACAGACGGTTTAGTAGAAATTGCGAATGACCCGAAGGCCGAAAGAGAAAGACTACACGACTTGCAGTCGCTCTTTAATCAAGCCTATGGTAGTCGACATGAGATGCTTAATACCATTGCGGAGTTTGTCACTCAATTACCAAACATAGACGACATAAGTTTAATTGTTATTGAAAAACAGTCTTCTTCTAAAAGTGACTAAGTACGCAATAGAGAGAGTGAAGATCGACACAGATATGCAAGGGCGCGCCATAATTCAACGTGTCGACAGTGCGATTACTGCGCAATAATTAGCTAGGAGAACGGTATATGGCATCAAGGGAAGCCTCAATCCTGATCATTGAAGACAGTCAAACAATGGCTGAGCTTTATCTTAGTTACTTGGAATCTCTTCCCTACGGATTGACCTTGGTAAGCGACGGTCAATCCGCCTTAGATGCTCTTAAAAAGACCACTTTCGACGTGTTGTTGGTGGATATCCACCTGCCCGATATGAATGGTCTTGATGTCCTAAAATTTGTTAAAAGCAATGAGCTGCCTTCTTCATCAATTGTCATCACATCAAATGGATCGGTAGAGTATGCGGTTGAAGCAATGCAATATGGCGCAATTGATTTTATCGAAAAGCCATTCAGCGCGAGCAGGCTGATCACAACGGTTCAAAACGCCCTGAGAAGCCGTCAACTTGAAACGCAAATAAAAACCCTAAAAGACAACTACGAACGCAGCCACTTTGAAGGCTTTGTAGGAAGTTCATTGGCAATGCAGCGGGTCTATAACATTATCGACAGTGCCGCCCCTAGTAAGGCAACCGTCTTCATTACAGGAGAAAGTGGAACTGGTAAGGAAGTCTGTGCGGAAGCCATACACTCATTAAGTCAACGTAAAGGAAAACCTTTTGTGGCGCTTAATTGTGGCGCCATTCCAAAAGACCTGATGGAAAGTGAAATTTTCGGTCATCTAAAAGGCTCATTTACGGGTGCAATCTCCCCACGCCAAGGCGCAGCAGAGCGCGCGCATCAAGGCACACTTTTTCTAGATGAAATCTGCGAAATGGATCTGGACCTTCAAGTTAAACTGCTTCGCTTTATTCAAACAGGCAGTTTTCAAAAAGTCGGCAGCAGCGAAACCAAACAGGTCGATGTTAGATTTGTCTGTGCAACAAACAGAGACCCATTAAAAGAAGTAGAAGCAGGTCGATTTAGAGAAGATTTGTATTATCGGTTGCATGTTATTCCGATTCATTTGCCACCATTGCGTGACCGAGAATACGATTTAATTCTATTGGCTCGGCACTTTCTTAGTCTTTATAGCAAAGAAGAAACAAAAGGCTTTAAAGGGTTCTCACCCAAATCAGAAGTGGTCATTAATAGTTATTCTTGGCCCGGCAACATAAGACAGCTGCAAAATGTTATTCGCAATATCATCGTGCTAAACGATGGCGATATGGTCGATGAAGACATGCTTCCGCCGCCGCTCAATGGCTTATCGCGCGATTTAGGCGATGTCCCAATCTCACCCGTCGCACCTCCTATGGCAGAGTTATCAAGAAGCATGGATAATTCGGCTGCGCTTGTCGGCAATGGACCGGCGGCACTGGTAAACCCTGTCACCTCCACTTCACAGATGCAGTTTAAACCCGATACCATTGATGATATTCGTCCGCTTTGGATCACGGAAAAAGAAGTCATTGAAAAAGCAATCGCGCTCTGCGACGACAACATCCCACAAGCGGCCGCCAAGCTCGAAGTCAGCCCTTCAACCATCTATCGAAAAAAACAACAATGGGACGCAATGGAAGACGAGAAAGCAGCCAAAGAAAACTGAACAAAGAAAGCTTAACGGAGACGGCTTAACGAAGAAAGCCAAGCAAAAGCGAGTCCTACAAAAGAACGTCATGTACTCGCTATTTTCTTCGCTCTGGTCGTCCTCTACTTAATCATACTCAGCCCCGTCAATTCCTATTCAATCAACTCCTGTTCAACCATCTCAGATACAACCAGCTCAGATACAACCATCTCAGATACAACCAGCTCAGATACAACCAGCTCCTAGTCAATCAGTTGAAGGAGTATTTGCAAAGTGCAAATACTCCTTCAAGCATCACGCTTAACTTGCTTTGCATAATGCAAAAAAAACACCTTATGAAAAACTTAAACAATTGATTTTAAATAAAAAATAAAAACAGGCCCACTTGTTGCTCAAACAGAGTATGTAATCAAATTATGGAGAGCATACTCATGTTTAAGTACAGTATCGCGATAGTGTTTTTCGCACTTTTGACTGGCTGCGGTGGCGGTTCAGGAACAGGTTCCTCAGCTCAAAATGAAGCTGACAGCAATAATAACGGGGTCGGTAGCACACCTTCAAATGATTCTACTGTGGGCACGACGTCCGAGCTAAAGACATCTTCAGACTTCGATTTTTCAAATAACCAGAACCTGTCACTCGATATCCAACTGGCTCAATTTTCAGACGAGCGCGTTATGGTTAATGTGTGCTTGCCCCAAGCTTCGTCACCGGATCAAGTCGCCATGGATTCTCCCGCTATTGATTACAGTCAGTGCCTATACAAAGCGACGATTACTCATGGTGAGTTACAGGTCCCTCTTACACTCGCTAAGCACAACCACCTTCTGATCTTAGAACTACGCGCTTACTCTGACTTATCGACAAAAACAACGTACCAGTGGCAACCCACCGATGGCAGCTACTGGGTCGTACGCTAACTAAATCACGGAGATTATCATGACTCATTTAAAAAAACTGACATTAACAGGATTAGTTAGCTCTGCACTTATGACCAGCGCATACGCCGACCCGTTTAACGAGTGTCCTACCGATGCTTTTCTTGTTCAAGATTCAGTAGCGAAACTCTACAGCGTGGATCTCGCGACTGGCCTGTATGAAATGCTCTCAGACAACTTAGGCACAAGTAGTAAACTAAATGCAATGGCCTATAATGTCCATGATGACTATCTGTACGCTTTCACAAGCGAGTTTAATAATATCGCTAGAATACACTCGAATTATCAAATCAAAGCGCTTGCAGCATCTGGATTGCCAGGCACAAGTTTCTACGTTGGTGATATTTCTCTGACCGAAAATGCCTATTATCTATACCGCCCAGGCGGGGATTTTGGTTTATATAGAATCAGCCTCGATTCAAATTCTCCCGACTACCTAAATACGCAACAGGTCGTCAGTGGGGACACGCTCAACATCGCGATTTTTGACTTTGCGATGCACCCAGTTAATAACCAGCTCTATGCCGTTGATCGTCACGGGGAGCTTCATCAAATAGATGCAAACAGTGGCACCTCCGTGAGTCTTGGCAACGTCGGACAAAGCGGGACATTTGGGGCCTCATACTTCGATGAAAATGGTACTTTCTATATCAGCCGAAATTCAGATGGGCATATTTTCCGTATCGATGTTCAGGCCGTGTCACCGCAAGCTGAGTTTTTTGCACTCGGCCCTTCATCGTCTCAAAATGACGGCGCACGTTGCGCACTCGCAAGCTTGCTCGATGAAGATTCACGAGTCGACTTTGGTGACGCACCGGATTCCTATGGCTCGAATCTCGACAATAACGGTGCCCGTCATGGTATGACAAACGATCTCTTCCTTGGCGACACGATAGGAGGAGACGATGATGGTGTAACACCTGTTACCACATTTGAACAAGGCTTGGATTCGGCAATATCGATAAAAGCTAAAGGCGATGGCGTTGTCAATATGTGGGTCGATTGGAGTCAAGATGGTGAATTCAATGACTCAGACCAAGTCGTAACGGATCAATCACTGACTGACGGTGATAACCTTGTGGTCTTTGATACCCCTGCTGACGCGACGACCGGAACGACATGGATGCGTACACGATACTCAAATTCAACGGGCATCGGACCGAACGGCGGTGTGTCTGACGGAGAAGTAGAAGACATGCAAATTGTGGTGACTGAACAAGGTACGACGGTGTATTCGTATCCGTCAGCCAACAGCTACACGACACTTGCATACGAGGATAAGTGGCCTGTGGTCGGAGACTACGACATGAACGACGTCGTCGTATCTTATCGCACCCATCGTTATGTCAAAGAAGCCCAAGCAGTAAGATATGTTATTGAAGGTAGTATCCTAGCTCATGGCGCGAGTTACAGTAACGGGTTTGCGATTCAGCTAGATGGCCTTCCACGCTCTTCTGTGAATCAAGCAGCCATTGTCTTTGAACTGGACAATGCTATTCAGGCAGACTCCGCCCCGTTGGAAGCCGGTGCCGATGCTGATGATGCAGTGATTGTGATCGCAATTAATCTTTGGAATCACATTGAAAAACCCGCTGGCTGCGAATTCTATCGTACGCAAATCGGGTGTGGCGAGCTCACTGAATTAGACTTCTCAGTATCGGTTCCCTTATCCACTGCGATCGATGATGCGACGGCTCCCAAAGACGTTCTCAATCCATTCATTTTCGCGACCCCCAATAGATGGCATGGGATAGGCCAACCTGGACGAGGACTGGAAGTGCATTTGAAGAACAAAAAAGTGTCCGCTCGATTCAACCATGCTTTGTTCGGTACTCATGATGATCGATCAGATTATCCGAATAATGCATTTCTAAATGAAAACGGCATGCCTTGGGCACTGGAGCTTCCCGTATTATGGAATCACCCTAAAGAGCGTATGGATCTGATAAAAGCCTACCCAAGCTTTGTTGACTATGTTGAATCGGGTGGTCAATTAGAAGGCAACTGGTATCAAAAGCCTCATTCGTTATCTCGAATAATTAGCAACCAATAACCGCTAAGTTCAAGATGCATAGAAGCCTTAAAAAAAATCCCTGCTAATAGCAGGGATTTTTTATGAAATAAACAGTGATCACATCGTCTAGGCCAGTACTTTTTAGAAAGTACATCTCGGCGAGCATATCTCAGCAGGCTCGCCTCAACCGATCTATCTACGCTATCTTACGTAAACAGCTTTACTTAGACGACTTCACTTAAACGACGGTATCTAAATCGAGTTAAAACTCTAACTGATCCGCTTCTGCTTTTTCTTCTTTCTCTTCTTTCTGAGAACTTGGCAATAACGCTTCACGAATCTTCGTTTCGATTTCTTGCGCTATCTCAGGGTTATCACTCAGATATTGAGCTGCGTTTGCTTTACCCTGACCAATTTTACTTCCGCCATAGGCGTACCAAGCACCAGACTTATCTACGAAGCCTTGTTTTACACCCAAATCGATGATTTCACCCATGCGGTAAATACCACGGCCATACATGATTTGGAATTCAGTTTGTTTAAATGGCGGCGCAATTTTATTCTTAACCACTTTAACGCGCGTTTCGTTACCGATTACTTCATCGCCTTGCTTAACCGAACCAATACGACGAATATCAAGACGTACAGAACTGTAGAATTTTAATGCGTTACCGCCTGTCGTGGTTTCAGGCGAACCAAACATAACCCCAATTTTCATTCGAATTTGGTTAATGAAGATAACAAGGCAGTTTGCGTTTTTAATCGACCCCGTTAACTTACGCATCGCTTGAGAAAGCAATCGAGCTTGAACACCCACTGAGGAGTCTCCCATCTCACCTTCAATCTCAGACTTAGGAACAAGCGCGGCGACAGAGTCGACAATCACAACATCAACACTGTTAGAACGAACCAACATGTCACAGATTTCTAACGCTTGCTCACCTGTGTCTGGCTGAGAGACCAAAAGCTCTCCAATATTAACACCAAGCTTCTCTGCATAGCCTGGATCCAAGGCATGCTCTGCATCGATAAACGCACAGGTTTTACCTTGCTTTTGAGCTTCAGCAATCACACTCAGTGTTAATGTGGTTTTACCTGAAGATTCCGGACCGTAGATCTCACAAATACGACCAAACGGCAGACCACCAGCACCCAGAGCAATATCCAATCCTAATGAACCTGTAGATACCGTATCGATATCTAACTTCGCTCCCTCACCCATCTTCATGATGGCACCTTTACCGAACTGACGTTCGATCTGGGAAAGCGCTGCATCTAACGCTTTTTTCTTGTTGTCTGCTGTTGACATATAAAAGCCCTTCTAAATAATCTTCGTTCGAATACGCTGCGTCTTAATCCTGATCGCAGTGCTATCTAATATCTTGAATGCAACTCTATCTTTTTTTTCTGCCGCACACAAGAAAATACTGTATAAAAAAACAGTATTTTTTATTTCGCAAATGTTACAACGCCTTCAAGCGCTTTGACCACCGTTTTAAGCCTAACATCTTTACGGTCACCATCAAATTGACAGCGCTCAATCTGCGCTTCCTGGCCCTTTTTTTGCCACCCGATGTAAACGCAGCCGACAGGCTTTTCCGTAGTTCCTCCTGATGGGCCGGCCACACCACTCACCGCAACGGCCAGATCTCCCCCTAAATTCAGAGCCCCAGCACACATTTGCTTAACCGTTTTTTCGCTCACTGCGCCATGATCAATAAGTGTTTGCTCACTAACATTTAAGCCTTTCATTTTCGCCGCGTTGTCATAACTAATAACGCCACCAAAGAACCATGCTGAGCTGCCCGCTAGTTCAGTACAAGACGCGCCAATTAGACCACCAGTACACGACTCCGCCGTGACCAGCATCCAACCTCGAGCGATCAATAAGCCGGCAGCTTGTGTCGCTAAGTCATTAATTTCTCTCTCAAGATCATTCATTTTATTTACCTTAAATCCGGCTAGGTTTTAGCGTAGAATGCATCATTGTCTATCATGGTGTATTTACTTAAAGAAGCTACGAATAAAGAATAGTTATCCAAACGCTGAAGCCAGTGGACCTGTTCGCACCTTCCTTAATAGAAACACACTAAACATTAGCGATAAACATTCAGTGTAACAACAACATAACGAATCCTATGACCAAATCTTCTTCAGATAACCATACTCCCATGATGCGCCAGTACTTTGGCCTAAAATCCGACCACCCAAACCAAATGCTATTTTATCGCATGGGCGATTTTTATGAGCTTTTTTATGAAGACGCGAAACGAGCATCGGAGCTATTAGATATAACCCTAACAGCACGCGGCCACTCTGGCGGTAAGCCTATTCCTATGGCGGGCATTCCGTTTCATGCGGCCGAAAACTACATTGCCCGTCTCGTGCGCATGGGGGAATCCGTTGTTGTTGCAGAGCAGGTAGGTGATCCTGCCACTTCCAAAGGCCCTGTTGAACGCCAAGTCGCGCGAATTGTGACACCAGGTACAATCAGTGATGAAGCCTTTCTGGAAGAAAAGAGAGAAAACCTTCTATTATCCATTGCCCATACTCAACGAAAGGGCCTGGACGTATTTGGTTTTTCTTATCTCGACATGGCCAGTGGTCGCTTTAGTTTGTTTGAAGTAGACGGTTTTGAAGCGCTTGCAAGCGAGCTTCAACGTTTATCGCCAATGGAAGTACTCATATCTGAAGATTTCCCAGCACGAGACACCATCACGCTGGAAAAAGGAGTCTGTGAACTGGGCCCTTGGCACTTTGACTATGAATCCAGTTATCGTCAACTCATCCAACAGTTCAATACAAAAGACCTTTCTGGATTTGGTTGTGAAGCCCAAACAGCCGCGATTGCTTCGGCTGGTGCTTTACTTCAATACGCGAAAGACACCCAGCGCTCCGCTCTGCCACACATCCAGTCGATCAGTGTTGAACAGCGCGATGCTACCGTACTGATTGACGGTGCAACGCGCAAAAACCTAGAAATTGATCAAAACTTAACCGGAACACAAACCAATACGCTTGTCAGCGTTTTAGACACGTGCGCCACACCGATGGGGTCTCGACTATTAAAACGCTGGTTGCATACCCCTATTCGCCAATTAGACGAGTTGCATCAACGTCAAAGCGCGGTAAAGGCCCTAAAAGAAGGTTTCGGATACGATCTTCTTCTACCCCTTTTAAAACAAGTTGGCGATCTTGAGCGAATTCTTTCGCGTGTTGCGTTGCGTTCCGCGAGACCACGAGATCTTCTAAGACTGCGCTTTGCACTTGAGAGCTTTCCTGAAATTCGTCTTATTCTAGACAGCTTGCAAGACCAACGACTTGAATCCTTGTATAAGAGAATCATCGAGCAGCCTGTAATCGCAAACACTCTTGTACGGGCCTTAGTCGAAAACCCACCGTCTGTAATCCGAGATGGCGGTATTTTCGACACAGGATACGATGCCGAACTAGATGAGCTCATATCCCTTTCAACCAATGCGACCGATTACTTAGCCGAGTTAGAGCGAAGCGAGAAAGAAAGAACGGGGATTCAATCTCTTAAAGTAGGCTACAACCGAGTACATGGCTACTACATTGAAATTAGCCGTCTACATTCCGATATGGCGCCCGTTGAATACATTCGACGCCAGACCTTGAAAAACGCCGAGCGCTTTATTACGCCAGAGTTAAAAGAGTTCGAGGATAAAGCTCTTAGCGCGAAATCCAAAGCACTCGCACGGGAAAAACAACTTTACGAAGGCTTATTAGACCAGCTCAATGAAGTTCTAGGCGAATTGCAAACCAGCAGCCAAGCGGTTGCCCAGCTGGATCTACTGACCTCGTTTGCAGAACGAGCAGAGCGGCTCAGTTTCCATTGCCCAGAACTGCATAACAACGGCGGCATATCTATTCAGGCAGGACGTCACCCTGTCGTTGAGTCCGTCATTTCCGATCCGTTTATTCCAAACGATTTAGAATTAAACCGACAACGCAGCCTACTCATGATTACTGGCCCAAATATGGGTGGTAAATCGACCTACATGCGACAAGTTGCCATTATTACGTTATTGGCACACACAGGAAGCTTTGTACCCGCTCAAAAAGCATCAATCTCTGTTGTGGATCGTATCTTCACACGTATGGGCTCATCTGATGACCTTGCCGGTGGGCGCTCGACCTTCATGGTAGAAATGACCGAGACAGCAAATATTCTGAATAATGCCTCCAAAGACAGCTTAGTACTCATGGACGAAGTTGGACGAGGCACCAGTACGTTTGATGGGTTATCTCTTGCGTGGTCTGCTGTTGAATATCTGGCAAATCAGTTAAAATGCTATGTCCTATTCGCCACTCATTATTTCGAGTTGACGACACTTGCAGAACAATTACCGCAAGCGGCTAACGTCCACCTAACGGCGACAGAATACGAAGACGAAATTGTCTTCATGCATCAAGTGCACGACGGCCCTGCTAGCCAGTCTTATGGTCTTCAGGTAGCACAACTTGCTGGTGTGCCGCGCTCTGTGATTGGTAATGCGAAGGATAAATTAGCGGAATTAGAAAGTGACAGCCCAGCGGCGAAACCAAATACGGGGGCTGTGCGTAAGATTGGATCAGATCATCAACCTAACATCGAACAATCAAACCAAATTCGAGAAAACCCAGCAAGCTGGCAACCGGACTTGTTCGCTGAAGCGGAAAAAAATGAGCTAAAAGAAGCGCTACAAGAATTAGACTTAGATAATCTCACCCCCATAGACGCTTTAAACGCGTTATACAGGTTAAAAGAATCTCTTTAGAGGGTATTTGAGTCAATCTGCTTATATTTAAAAAAGGTTTTAGTTATAAAAAAACTATTTTTAATAAAATTATAAGCTAAGACCAGATAAGTTTAGATGAAGACTATTTGTTCCTTGCTGAAAAATAGTCTATCACTCTAAAATATCGCCACATTATAATTAGAGGAAGTTTAAGGATTGACGAAGGCCATGAGCCCAAGCAACCTCTTCCCAAACATTCGCTTTTAAGTTTTAAAGGAGAAGCTGTATGGCTTTCATTGTTACTGATAACTGTATTCGCTGTAAATACACAGACTGTGTAGAAGTATGCCCTGTGGACTGTTTCTACGAAGGACCAAACTTCCTCGCTATCAACCCAGATGAGTGTATCGATTGCGCTCTTTGCGAGCCGGAATGTCCTGCTGGTGCAATTTTCTCTGAAGACGAGCTTCCCGAAGGTCAAGAAGTCTTTATCGAGTTGAACCAAGACCTAGCGCTTATTTGGCCGAACATCGCAGAACGTAAAGACCCGCTTCCAGATGCTGCTCAATGGGACGGCGTTGAAGACAAGCTAGAACACCTAGAGCGATAATCAGCGCATTATCGTTCGACATAAAAAAAAGCGACCTTTTGGTCGCTTGTTTTTGTTGTCATCCTGACAACGGCTCTTTCCTGAGTATCGATAGTCTATCGAGTCCTACCCACTCCATGTGGCAATACAATCCATCGCACTGTATCGTCCATCTCCCTGTTGGCTTCCAGCCGAATCCATAAATAATTAGCGCTTCCCTAGCAGGCAATTCCTTATCGCCAGATCCCGTTTCATCCTTCGATGAATTAAAGATATGCGATTTTGTAAAAACAAACAAACAAGGGGAAAAGGCATAAAAAAGAGATAATCCCCTTATAAACAAAGGGATAAAGTAAAAAACAGAAAGAGATGAAAACAGACGACGCTAAAAAGAGATTTTCCTGACAAACTTTGTAGGAATATTCTGACGAGAAAAATGAATAATGGACAAAAGCACGCTGAGCCTGCAAATGAACCTATAAACGAGCCATAAACTCGTCGACCCATTTAAGCGCCTCAACATAGGTTTCTTGAATAACTTTCCTATCTTGATCGTCCTTAATTAGGCGATTTTTCTCGAATAGCTCCACGAGTTCTAAGGTGTGGCCAACACGCCCCGTTCTCTCAACGATAGACTTCTTAAAATCCTCAGGAAGCGGCAATTCAGCAAGAACATCTTCAAGCTGCTGACCAACACACACATCGATCATCGACATCATGCCCGCTAAAAAAAACTTATCAAGATTATTGTAGTCCTTGCTTGCTGCGAACAGTTCCGCATGCTTAGACCTAACTAGGACTTGAGATAGAACAGCAGGACGATCTTCTGTCATTGCAGACATTAACAACAAATTGGTCAATGATTTTAAATGATCGACACCAATTAAGGTAATGGCCAAACGGACACTATCAACCGATGCAACCAGCCCGGTCATAGGTGAATTGAGATATTTTAATAGCTTATGTACTAAGCCAACGTCTTGACTGACAATATTCTCGATGTCGTCAATATTACCATCCGTGTTTTTAATCAACGCCGCCATCAATTGCAGCAGTGTCATTTGATTCACACTGGTCGACTTGTTTGTAAGAACCTGAGGACGTTCAAAGAAGTAACCTTGATAAAGATCCACTTCCAACAGCTTGGCAAATTGAAAATCGTCCCAAGTTTCGACTTTCTCTGCAATGATTTTTACGTCAAATGACTTTAATGCGTCTACTTGAGCATGGAACTCATCTTTACCCAATGCGAGCAAATCAAGCTTTACATAGTCAGCAAGTTCTACAAAAGGAGTCAATTTGGCTTCAAATTGAAAATCATCCAGTGCGATCTTATAACCTGCGTCCTTCCAGCGTCTCAACGCGGCCAACAAAATAGGGTCAAATCCAGCGTTTTCAAGCACTTCAATGACGGCTTTATCTCTTGGGAGCGGAACGCCACTTGGGTTAACGAGATAACTACGAGGAAAGTTGATAAATGCTTCATGTTTGCCGACGATATTATTTAAGCCGATATCCAACAATGAAGACGTGATGACATGCGCAGTCGCACCTACGTCATCAATTACGTCTGCTTCCTTTGCTTCTGAGTCACGACGATACAATAGCTCATACGCAAAGACCCTAAGCTTATCATCAACAATCGGCTGTCGTGCCACTGCGACAGTTTGATAATTCACCATTTAAAACACCAACTTTTTCCTAAGTTAGACAGTATCTCTTGCAATTGCACTCGGAGCAACCTTTTCTTATTTACAAAAATAGCAACTTACCTTTTTTTACACTCACTTTTCAAAGTCATGCGGCTTACAAAATTACATTGGGTGAAGTGAAGATTCTTGATAAGATAGTCGGCTATATAAAATATAAGATATCTGTGGGGAAACCGATGCCAGACTACCGCTCCAAAACGACCACTTCCGGCCGTAATATGGCCGGCGCACGTGCACTATGGCGTGCAACGGGTATGAAAGATGACGACTTCCATAAACCAATTATAGCCGTCGCTAACTCATTCACTCAATTTGTACCCGGTCACGTACACCTTAAAGACATTGGACAGTTAGTCTGTCGAGAAATCGAAAAAGCAGGCGGTGTAGCTAAAGAATTCAACACCATTGCGGTCGATGACGGCATCGCAATGGGTCATGACGGCATGTTATATAGTCTGCCATCACGTGACCTTATCGCAGATTCAGTCGAATACATGGTTAATGCGCACTGCGCAGACGCTCTCGTATGTATTTCCAACTGTGACAAAATTACCCCTGGAATGTTGATGGCTGCGATGCGTCTAAACGTTCCAGTTATCTTCGTTTCCGGCGGACCAATGGAAGCGGGTAAAACAAAGTTAGGTGAGCATAAACTTGATCTAGTGGACGCAATGGTCATCGCTGCGGACCCAACAGCGTCAGATGAACTTGTTGAAGAATATGAGCGCTCCGCATGCCCAACATGTGGTTCTTGCTCCGGTATGTTCACTGCAAACTCAATGAACTGTCTAACCGAAGCACTAGGATTAAGCCTTCCTGGCAACGGTACAACATTAGCAACGCACTCTGACCGTCGTCGTTTGTTCGAAGAAGCGGGTAAGCGCATCGTCGATATCACTAAGAAGTATTACGACGAAGATCAGCCGCAATGGGCACCTCGCTCTATTGCAACTATGGAAGCCTTTGAAAATGCGATTACACTAGACATCGCAATGGGCGGGTCTACCAACACCATCCTACATTTACTCGCTATTGCACGTGAAGCGGGTGTTGATTTTACGATGCAAGACATTGACCGCTTATCGCGCACTGTTCCACAGTTGTGTAAAGTTGCCCCTAACACTCAAAAGTATCACATTGAAGACGTTCATCGTGCAGGTGGTATCTTCGGTATTTTGGGTGAATTGAATCGCGCCGGTATCTTACATAACCAGGTTCATACCGTTCACTCTGACACCATGTTAGATGGACTTAAAGCGTGGGATATTATGGAATCCCCTTCTGCTGAGGTTGTTGAGTTTTACAAAGCAGGCCCTGCCGGTATTCCAACTCAAACAGCTTTCAGTCAGTCAACCCGTTGGCCAACCTTGGACGGTGACCGCGCAAATGGCTGTATCCGCTCATTAGAAAACGCATTCTCGGTAGAAGGCGGTCTAGCGGTTCTTTACGGAAACATTGCTCTTGATGGTTGTGTGGTTAAAAGCGCAGGAGTTGACGAATCTATCCTAGTATTCGAAGGAACAGCGCATGTTACCGAATCTCAAGATGAAGCAGTTAAAAATATTCTGGACGATAAAGTAAAAGCTGGCGATGTCGTTATCGTACGCTATGAAGGCCCTCGCGGAGGTCCGGGTATGCAAGAAATGCTTTACCCAACGTCCTACATCAAGTCAAAAGGCTTGGGCAAAGAATGTGCTTTGTTAACAGACGGTCGTTTCTCTGGTGGTACATCAGGTCTATCAATCGGTCACGTTTCACCAGAAGCCGCAGCGGGCGGAGCAATTGGTCTTGTTGAAACAGGCGACAAGATTCTAATTGATATCCCAAATCGTAGTATCAACGTTTTAATCTCTGACGAAGAACTACAAAGCCGCCGCGAAGCGATGGATGCAAAAGGCAGCGCCGCTTGGAAGCCTGCTGAAGAGCGCCCTCGTAAAGTATCGCCTGCGTTGAAAGTATACGCTCACTTCGCGACAAGTGCTGATAAAGGTGCTGTTCGCGATTTAGATCAAATCGACTAGCGTAGACCCTAAAACAGGCCCCACAAAGCTTGTTTTAGCAAACCGCTAGAATAGAAAAAGGAAGTAGAAGGCCGTGCCTTTCAAAGCGCGGCCTTTTTTGTTTATTCTTTACGGATTACATTGATTCGACAACGTATAAAATACGTTAAAGCCATTACCTCGGAACTATTATGCTCAGCTACCGTCATATCTACCACGCAGGCAATCATGCCGACATTTTAAAGCACCTAGTGGTTAGCCAAATCTGTCGCCATTTTGTCAAAAAAGACGCGCCTTTCTTTTATCTAGATACACATGCAGGTATTGGAATGTACGAGTTGGCGTCTGATCAGGCACAGCTTAATAAAGAATTCGACACAGGTATTGGCAGATTGATGTCTAAGTCCGATTTACCTGAGCCCTTAGAGCAATATCTGGATATCGTTAAATCTCTAAATCCGAATGAGATATTAGAAGTCTATCCAGGCAGCCCAAAGGTCGTGGATTACTACACACGACAAAAAGATAAGCTACACTTGTGCGAGCTTCACCCAAACGATTATCTTTTGCTTGCGTCACTTTTTCCGAAAAAGCGTAAAGCAAATGTTGTAAAAGAAAATGGGTTCGGTTCGGTAAAAGCAATGTTACCACCGCCACAAAAACGTGGTTTTGTGTTAATGGACCCACCTTACGAGGTGAAAAAGGATTACCAAGATGTCGTAAAAGCGCTTCAAGAAGGTCATAAGCGCTTCTCACAAGGGACGTACGCAATCTGGTATCCTGTACTGAACAGAAGACAGGCCGATAGTTTGCTTGATGCCGTTAAGAAGACAGAAGTTAGAAATATTTTACTGCTAGAATTATGTATTAGAGAAACAGAGGAAAAACGGGGAATGGCCGGCAGTGGCATGATCATTGTTAACCCACCGTGGACACTCGAAAAAGAAGCGCAAGAGTTTATGCCGTATTTACAAAATACGCTTGCAGAAGACGCGAACGCGCATTTCCAAATAAAATGGATTACACCTGAATAAGACAAAAAGAGGAGCAATGGATGAGCGTTCCATTCCAAACCGCTTTTGAACTAATGCCTACGCCGGCTTTTATTGTCCGCACCGCGGACGGTGAAATCACCGCCGTCAATCATAACCTTCAGCAGTTATATGCTAATGTCGATGCGACCATGCCAAGTAATTGGAAAAGTTGCATAGCAGACCCTATTGCAGATGACGGCTGGAACGCGTTTGTCGAAGGCGTCACTTCAAACGATATAGAACGATGCTCCGTAGCACTTCAAATGGGATCTAATGAACTGGACGTCGATATTCAGTTTCGAGTTGCAGACAAAAACCACTTTGTTGGATGCGTTTACAGCCCCGAATATAAAGATCTACGAGCTACCGAAAACACGCTGTTAAAATTCACACTTTCAGAATCCTCAGCAGGACTTTGGGTATGGGAAACAGCCAGCGATAGCGTTTACTGCTCGGCGTCTCTCGCCACGTTATTACACTGTAGTGATTTAAAAACCCCTAAAACAACACCAGAATGGCATCAACTCGTTCATGCGGATGATGTTGAGCGTTTAAGCAATATTGTTAACTCTTTTGTAAAAAATAGATTAGTCGGCTATGAAGCTGAGTACCGTATTCTCAGCGATCAAAATAACTATTTATGGGTGAAAGAGCGCGGCCGCGCTTATAGCCACACAGCGGATGGCGACATTAGCCGAGTCGTTGGTTTCGTCGAAGACATCAGCTCACAAAAGACATTAGAAGAGCATCTACGCGCACAAGCGACGTTTGATGAACTCACTGGCCTGCTGACTCGGGGAGCGGCACTAACGCACTTCAAAAAGCAGCTTGAATTAGCACGTCGTCAATACACGCCTTTGACGATGGCAAAAATTGATCTAGATGCAAATGACACCTTGAAATACATATCGCAAGATAAACGCAACATGGCGATTCACACCTCGGCACACTATTTCTATAAGAAAATGCGCGATGCCGATATATTAGCGCGTGTTGCTGAAGAAAAACTGTTACTGCTGCTTCCAAACACCAGTGTAAAAGATGCAACAAGACTGCTAAATGCGATGCTGGAACCTGATGAGCGCGAAGAAAAAGCACTGGCTTACTCAGATACCAGTCACACCAACTTCTGCATCGGTATTGCCACCTTCCCTGAGGATGGCGAAACCATTGAAGAGCTCGCAGAAAGCGCAAACAACGCCGTAGAAGAAGGTCGACGTATTCGTCAGAGCGTAGTAGTCAACTAAAGACTGTTTACTCACCGTTAAACGTAAGAACCAATCGACGGGAGCCACCGTAATCTCGGTGCTCCCCAAGATAAATCCCCTGCCAAGTTCCTAAATAAAGCGTTCCATCTCTAACTGGAATCGTTAACGAACTGCCCAGCATACTACTCTTTATATGAGCCGGCATATCGTCAGCCCCTTCATACGTATGCTTATAATACGGTTGATTTTCAGGCACCATATGACAAAAATGCCGTTCCATATCCTCCCGTACTAGCGGATCCGCATTTTCATTGATTGTCAGAGACGCGGAAGTATGAAGAATTTGAATATGCAGTAGCCCTACATTCGCATGACGAATCTCTTTTATCGCCGATTCGATATGCGCCGTGATCAAATGAAAGCCTCGCGACTTTTTGGGAATTTGGATCTCTTTTTGCCACCACATCTTCATTGCCTCTCGGTTTAATCAATTAGACACTATAATTGTTGAGCATAGATACTTCTACATTCAGCCAAAAAGCAATGACACCTATCCACGCATATTATAATCTTCCCTCATCTTCATACTTGATATTGGAATATAGAGCCGAAATAAAGCCCTTCCTTCCAAATGTGAAGATATACGGATACTTAAACTGTAAGGATAAGATTATGAGAAAGGCATATTTATTAATCGCTTTATTAACATTTAGCAATTTATCGGTCTCAGGACCAACACAATGGAAAAGTGAAGTAGGCGGAAATAATCACTTCTATGAAGTACTGCTCGTAGGAGGAGGAATCACTTGGCAAGATGCAAAAGAAACTGCAGAAATATTAGGCGGCCATTTAGCGACAATCAATAGTGAATATGAAAACGACTTTGTTTTTTCACTAATCAATAATACTGCTTATTGGCAAAATCATTCTGTTTCATTAGAAGGCCCGTGGATAGGTGGCAAGCAAACTGACGGCTCATCTTCGAAAGACGAGGGCTGGAAATGGGTTAATGGTGAACAGTTCTATACTACAGAATTTACTTTACCTTGGTCTAACGGTGAACCTAATGATGGAGGTATTGCCTCAGAATCTGATAAAGAAAATAGCTTACAATACTTCGCGTTAAATAGCTCGCTGCCCAGCAATCACTGGAATGATGCTGTAGGCACTCGTAAAATGCGAGCCTTCGTCGTTGAGTATGGTTTCAACCCTAGCACTGACACCAGTAAAGGTACGGTCCGTGCAAACTTTCCCAACTTAATATTATGCAAAGCCTCCAATAATGACATCTGGACAATGGAACTTCATGGTTTTAGCGACGCAACAAACAATGGCTCCGCTATGTATATCCATCAATCTGTTCATAGTCGTAGAGTCAACTTTGCTCAAAATGGTAACCCACTAAGTGTTACTGGTGATTCTTTCCCAGATTGCGCCAATAAAACCATATCTGAGCTTTATGCTCAGGGGAGTGCGATAGATTTACCTATTGAAAGTGATTTAGTCGCAGGCTCAGTCAGACGAGGGTTTCCAGATCTAATACTATGTAGAGCCTCTAACAACGATATATGGGCGATGGAATTGCATGGATTCGCAGATGCAACGAACAATGGGAGCGCTATTTATATTCACCAATCAGTTCACAGCAGGCAAATACATTTTGATAGTGCAGGTAACTTCAAACATACTTCAGGCGATTCACTACCGGGGTGTGCTAATAAGAGCTTGTCGGAACTATATTCGGAAGGAGTTGCATACGATTTCAAAGCTGGCAATAACCTTGTTCGACACGGTTTCCCAAGACTATTGTTATGCAAAGCATCAAATAACAATATTTGGGCAATGGAGCTACATGGCTTTGCTGATGGTACAAGTAACGGAGATGCTATATATATCCACCAATCCGTTAATACTAGACAAATACGTTTCGACAGTGCAGGTAACTTCCGTTATACATCCGGCGTTTCGTTACCTGGTTGCGAAAACCAAAGTCTTAACCAACTATACGCAGCGGGAATAGCTAGATAGCAAAAAACGCATTGAGACTTGTAGCCCTTTTAGGGTTTCGCCAGTTCTTGTTAGAAAGAGCCAAATACAAAAGCGCTGCAAGTTTCAATATTTATTTTCGCGAATCAAACATTAGTTCTTAATAACAAATTTAAAGCGTCGAAATCGCGAACGTTATCTTTGCTGATAGACACTAAAACGGTAGTCATAAGGGTTATGCCCCGATGCTTCAAAGCCTTCTTCGGCGATTTTTTCATAACCGCTCCAATCGACTTCAGGGAAAAACGCATCGCCTTCGACATGCGCATCAACATGGGTGATATAGAGTCGGTCGGCACGTGAAAGAGCAAGATCATAGATTTGAGATCCGCCAATAATCATCACTTCTTCGTGGCCATTAACCAAACAGATGTCTTCACCTAATTGAATAGCCTGATCTAGCGATCCAACCACATCAACACCGTCCGCTTTGTAATCTGGGTTGCGCGTGATCACAATGTTCCTACGACCTGGCAGCGGCTTACCAATCGACTCAAACGTATTTCGCCCCATGATAATGGGTTTTCCCATGGTCGCCTGCTTGAAATATTTCAGGTCATTTGGCAAATGCCAAGGCAGAGCATTATTGATTCCAATCACTCGGTTAGTAGACATCGCCACTATCAAAGACAACATAGTTTTACCTTTTTTTAAAATGTGAATAACTTCATCAGGAACACATTTGCTATAATCCGATTCAGACTATTATACCTGTGGTGAGCACGATTTCATTGTCGAATACCACACGCATCCATTAACTTAGGTTTTTTCATGAAACAATATCTCGACCTTTGTCAACGAATCCTTGATGAAGGAGTTTGGGTTGACAACGAACGAACAGGAAAACGCTGCTTAACCGTCATCAATGCTGATCTCACATACAATGTGGGCGCAGGTGAATTTCCACTAGTCACAACTCGTAAAAGCTACTGGAAATCGGCCATTGCGGAGATTTTAGGTTACCTTAGAGGGTATGACAATGCAGCGGACTTCCGTCAGTTAGGCACCAAAACCTGGGATGCGAACGCCAATGAAAATCAGGTATGGTTAAACAACCCCTACCGTAAAGGTGAAGACGACATGGGGCTTTGCTATGGTGCGATTGGTCGCAACTTTCCTAAGCCCGATGGCGGTAGCATTGACCTATTGAAGCAAATCGTCCATGACCTTAAACGAGGTGTGGATAACCGTGGGGAAATTTTAACCTTTTATCACCCCGGTGCCTTTCATATGGCCTGTTTGCGCCCTTGTATGTACAGCCACCACTTTTCTCTGCTTGGCGAGACACTTTACCTGAACAGCACGCAACGCAGCTGCGATGTACCATTAGGTTTAAACTTTAATATGGTTCAGGTCTATGTGTTGCTCGCTTTAGTCGCCCAAATCACAGGTAAGAAGGCTGGGTATGCTTACCATAAGCTCGTTAACTCACATATTTACGAAGATCAGCTTGCACCAATGCGTGATGTTCAGTTGAAGAGAGAGCCCTTCGAACCACCTAGACTAAAGATCAATCCCGACATAAAGACACTCGAAGATATTGAAACATGGGTAACCATGGATGATTTTGAAGTGGAAGGCTATGAATGCCACGACGCAATCCAGTATCCTTTTTCTGTATAGCAACGCATTCGCTTTTCATACGGTGGGTCTTCTAGGATTAGAGAAGACCCATAGAAGTCACTCTAGTTTTTAGCCTTTTTCGCTTTGCCCTTCTTAGATTTCGGCTCTACTTCAGGCTCTGCCGGTGGAAAGGTGTTGAATTTAAACGCCAATGCTACTAATCCAGCACCGAGCACGACCATAGGGAACGAAAGTAACTGACCCTCTGTCAACCAGCCAAACGCTAAATAGCCAATGTGTGCATCGGGTTCACGGAAGAATTCCACAAAGATGCGAAACAGGCCATAAAAGATTAAAAACATGCCAGACACGGCGTATCTCGGCTTTTGTCTGCGACTGAAGAACCAAAGGATTGCAAACAAAGCAGCACCCTCTAACGCAAACTGGTAAAGCTGTGAAGGGTGGCGAGTCAGTTGCAATGGATCGTGCGGAAAAATCATCGCCCAAGATACGTCGGTTTCACGCCCCCAAAGCTCGCCACCGATAAAGTTACCTAAGCGTCCTGCACCTAGACCAATCGGCACAACTGGTGCTACGAAGTCTAATACATCAATCATGTGTTTGTTATATCGCTTCGCAAAGATATACATCGCGATAATGACACCAATTAAACCGCCATGAAACGACATCCCCCCTTCCCAAATACGGAATACGATTAAAGGGTTGTCGATAAATGATGCAAACTGATAAAAGAGAATGTACCCAACACGACCGCCTAAGATCACGCCGATGGCGCCATAGAAAATCATGTCACTGACTTTGTCTTGATCCCACAAGCCGTTGGACGTTTTAGCGCGATAACAACCTAAGTAATAAGCAGAGACAAAACCAATAAGATACATAATACCGTACCAATGCACGGCGATGGGACCGACTGAAATCGCAATCGGATCGATATTAGGATAAGCAATCATTTAATACTACTGATTCATTGATGAAGATTTGGCTGGACGAACAAAGCGTTCGATATTCGCATCACGCATTAGGCCTTCCATGGTCTTTTTGACCGCTGACGCACGTGAAAGGTTCAATACTTCAGACAGCATATTTTCTGCTTGCTCCATGGTGATATGACGAATCACCGCTTTTACTTTAGGTAAGCTCGTTGAACTCATAGAAAGCACATCGTATCCCATCGCCATAAATAGAATTGCCCCCATAGGATCACCCGCCATTTCACCACATACACTGAGCGTAACATGTTCATCTTTCGCTTCTGTGACAATGCTCTGCAAGGCACGCAAAACAGCGGGGTGAAATGAATGGTATAAATCAGCAACTCGGGGATTGTTTCGGTCTACTGCAAGCAAATATTGCGTCAAATCGTTACTACCAACAGACATAAAGTCCACCAGCGCGGCCAATTCTTTTACTTGGTAAACTGCTGCAGGTACTTCGATCATGACACCAACCTTCGGCATTTTCACATCGTACCCTTCTTCCAACACCTCGTCGTATGCGCGTTGAATCAGAACAATCGCCTCTTCAACTTCAGATACATTTGAAATCATCGGAAGCATTATCTTCAAGTTATGCAGGCCTGCACTCGCTTTGATCATGGCGCGGATTTGCGCCATAAAGATTTCTAAATGATCTAGAGTAACTCGTATTCCACGCCACCCAAGAAACGGGTTTTCCTCTTTAATTGGAAAATAAGGAAGCGCCTTATCTCCGCCAACGTCAAGGGTACGAACCGTAACAGGCGCAGGTGCGAAGCCTTCAAGCTGTTGACGGTAGATAACCTCTTGCTCGGCTTCGGTCGGAAAACGATCACGTACCATAAACGGCACTTCTGTCCGGTATAAGCCAATTCCCTCTGCGCCACGGTCCAATGATCGTGCTATATCTGCTGAGAGACCTGTGTTAACAAATAAAGACAAGCGCTTCCCGTCTTTTGTTTCACAAGGCAGGTCTTTTAGCGCTTCAAACTCAGTTTCTAGCTGACGCTCTTCATCGACGATCTGTTGATAATTTTCTGTAAGGTGATCAGATGGATTGGTAAAGATTTGACCTGAATAACCATCAACAATCATGTCGACTTTATCAAGCTGAGTATAGGGAACATCCAATGCCCCCATAACGGTCGGAATACCCATCGCACGAGCGAGAATCGCAACATGTGAGTTGCTAGACCCCATGACGGAGACCAAACCAATTACTTTATCGATTGGCACTTCGCCTAACATAGAAGCGGTGAGCTCTTCGCCAATTAAGATGACGGGCTCTTTAAAGGTCTCGGTTGGACTAGGAGCCGTTTCTTGGAGGTGAGAAAGAATCCGACGTCCTAAATCTCTGATGTCCGTCGCACGTTCACGAAGATAAGGGTCTTCCATGCGATTAAAATGCGAGATATGGAACTGCACTACCTGACGCAACGCGCCTTGAGCCCAGTTCCCCTCTTTGATTCTGTGTTCTACTTCGGCTGCTAATGCGTTATCGTCTAGAATCTTAAGATAGACATCAAACAACGCCTTTTCATCTTCACTAAGATGCTGACTTAAACGTGAACTAGCACGTCGAATGTCTTTGCGCACCGCTTTTAGTGCATCAGAGAAACTGCTCAGCTCGGATTCTATCTCTTGCGTTTTTCTGTCGGGAATAACATCCAAGTCCGCAGGTGGGTAGACCACCATTCCCTTACCAATCGCAACCCCTTGACTACCCGCAATCCCCTTATAACGAAAATCTTGACTCGTCGGCTTCTCAGTATTATCCAGAGTCGTCATCGCCCCTGTTGCCTCAGCATGCGCGATAACGCCTGCTAATTGAGCGGACAAGGTAATTAAAAAGGCTTCTTCACCCTCATCAAAACGGCGTTTGTCTTCATGCTGAACAACAAGTACACCTAAAATCTGACGATGATGAATGATTGGCACGCCTAAGAACGACTTATAGCGTTCTTCGCCAGAACCACTTAGATAATGGAAAGAGGGGTGAGCATGAGCATCTTCAAGGTTCACGGGTTCGGCTCGACGGCCAACCAGGCTGACTAAGCCTTCATGCGCCTTAAGGCTCAGTTTACCAGCGCCACCGGAGTTTAATCCGCGTGTCGCCATCAACACATACTCTTCGGTATTCGGGTCTACTAAGTATATCGAACACACCTCAGAACGCATTGCACGACGTACTCGTCGAACAATAATGTCCAATGCCGAGGGCAACGTTTGCGCTGCTGTCACCTCTTGTGTGATTCTTCTCAATAAACTTAGCATAACCCTCCTTTTAATTTTCTAATGTACAAACAATATCCAAAGCGATGTATTTTACGTTAGTACGTTCAACCTTAGCCACCTATATATTAGGAAATGCTAATTTTAAAAATCTAAATACTATCTAAATACAATAGGATTAACTATCGCTTCACCTGTTGTCTTTCTATCCAGCGGTGCGCATTTGGAACCAGTTCCTTCAGCGCACGGCGGTAGACATCCTTTTTAAAGGCTACAACTTGTCCAAGAGGATACCAATAGCTGACCCATCGCCATCCGTCAAATTCTGGACAATCAGAACTATCTACACAAACACAAGTATCGGCACAACGAATGGTTAACAAAAACCATTTTTGCTTTTGACCAATACACAGTGGCTTACTATTATGCCGTAACATTCGTTTTGGTAAACGATAACGTAACCACCCCCGAGTCTTGCCCACTATTTCAACTTGATAGGGTTCTAAACCGACTTCTTCTTTCAACTCTCGATAAAGAGCTTCCTCTGGGGTTTCATCAGATTTAATGCCACCTTGGGGGAATTGCCAGGCATTTTGCCCTACACGCCTCGCCCAAAGTAACTGGCCACGCTCGTTCATCAAAATGATGCCCACATTCGGTCTATATCCGTCTGCGTCAATCACGAGCTATCACCTATACTTTAAAGATAAACTGAATTCATTGTTCCATAAATCAGGCCTTTACACAATTCGATATACATTTTGGCACACTTTTAGATAAGCCTTTAGCGTTCGAAATCTAGGCTACCGAAAGCGCGATACGACGCGTATAATTTGGCGTTACACCGTATATGTGAGGCCAACCCGTGACACTTGCGATTTTTGATTTAGACGGCACTTTGCTAAGTGGCGACAGCGACTACAATTGGGGACAATTCCTAGTAGAAAAGGGACTTGTTGATATTAATACTTACAAAGCCGCCAACGACCGATTTTTTGAACAATATCAAAGCGGCACATTGGATATTTTTGAATATCTGAGTTTTTCTCTAAAACCGCTTACACGCTTCACAAAAGACGAATTAAAAACACTGCACGACGAGTTTATGGAAGAAAAAGTCGAGCCTATGATGCAACAAAAAGCCACTGAGCTGCTGCAACATCACAAGGACCAAGGTCACTTTCTACTCTTAATCACTGCTACAAATCAATTTGTAACGGGTCCCATCTCAGAAAAACTTGGAATGGATCACATTATTGCACCCGTACCAGAACTGGTAGATGGCCGATACACTGGTGGTATTGTCGGTGTACCTAGCTTTCAGGAAGGTAAAGTAACGCGCTTACAAGAATGGCTTGAGGAAACAGGACATTCGATGGAAGGCAGTTATTTCTACACCGACTCAAGAAATGACCTCGCCTTACTTGAAAAAGTAGAGCACCCTATCGCCGTCGATGCTGATGATATTTTGTCAGACATCGCTAAGGAACGAAATTGGCAACACATCTCGCTTAGAGACAACACATAGAAAGGCAAGTAGAACAAAAGAGTCGAACTTAAGGATTAGGTTAGCACTCTAAGATAGGGAGAACGATATTTAAAGCTCTCCCTATCTTCAGGCCTTACTCTCGGAAAGCCTTCTTTCAAAAGTCATTTATTAAAAAGTTACCCCGTCAGAAGTAACGCCCTACTTTGACATTTTAAACGGAAATGATCGAGGCGCTTTATAAGCCCATGTTATTGTGGACACGATAAAACAACGCTTTCAGATACTCCGTTTCTTCGATCGCAGGATGCACTGGATGATCCGGCGCTTGCGTACCACGGTATATAAGCTGAGAGAAGCGCTCTAACTGTCGACTGTTACTACGAATGATGTCATGCAATCGGTCTGTCGCTAAGTGCATAGAGCAAGACCCCGTAACGAGTAGACCACCTTTCGCAACAAGTCTCATCGCAAGCTGATTGGCTCTATGATAAGCACCTTCTCCAGCTTTAATGTCTTTGCGACGCGCAATAAACGCTGGAGGGTCCATAACGACGACATCAAAACGCTCTTTGTCTTCAATCAGAGATTGCATCGCTTCAAAGGCGTCCCCATTCATTAGGTCTGAATTACCTTCGAATTGGTTCAATGCGAGATTCGCTTCTACATGATCTAATGCTGGCGCCGATGCATCAATAAAAGTCACATCTGTTGCGCCCGCTGCTGCTGCCTGAACACCCCAGCCTCCCACATAAGAGAATACGTCTAGCACACGTTTGCCAGCACAGTATTGCTGCATGGTTTTGCGGTTTTCCCTGTGGTCGTAAAACCACCCTGTTTTTTGGCCATCCCAAACAGGCGCTTGAAACAAGGTGTCATTTTCTTGCAAGTAAACAACTTCTGGAACCGTGCCAACAACTTCTTCAACATAGGTATCCAAACCTTCGATGTTACGCATCTTACCGTCATTTTTCATTAGAATAGCGACTGGTTTTACAACATCCTGAAGTGCCTCTATGATCTCGGACTTAACGCGTTCCATACCCGCGGTGGAGATTTGAACAACCAAAATGTCGGCAAAGCGGTCCACAACCAGACCGGAAAGACCGTCAGCATCACCAAAAACTAATCGATAATAAGGAGTATTGTAGCTAGATTCACGTAGAGAAAGTGCTATTTTTAAACGATGAACTAGAGTAGATTTATTCAAAACCGTATCGACACTTCGGCTAATTAATCGTCCACAGATCAAGGTGTTAGGGTTTATAGTGGCGATACCCAGGGCTTTTCCTTGAGCATTTTCAACCACGACCTGATCGCCTGGCTCAAATTGCTTCAACGGCGTTGCATTAGTATTTACCTCATTACTGTAAATCCAATGATGCCCTGCACGAAGACGACGATCTGATTGACCTTTTAGTCGAATTACACTCAATTTATTCACCCAATAGCGTTAAAAAAGCGATATTATAATGACTATACTCTGCGAATGCTAAACGAGTGTTGAATAAGTTCAAAAAGATATTTTGATAACACACGATAACGAGGCGGCCCGATGTCAACAGAGCTCTCAGATTCTCAAATAAAGCGTGTCCTACAAGGCATTGCTATCCCACCACAACCCCAAGTCATGGTTGACTTACACATGGAACAGGCAATGCCTGAACCAGATATGGGGCGCATTGCTCAAATTATCGCGAATGATGTAGGACTTTCAGCTGCGGTACTTAAGTTCGTTAATTCGGCTTTTTTTGGTCTACCAAGAAAGATTGCTTCGATTCAGCAAGCCGTTATGATGCTAGGAATAAACAGTATCGCGAACATCGTTAACGGGATCTCCGTAAAAAGTGAGCTATCCGATGAAAGTATCGAGTCCATGCATCAGTTTTGGGACAATGCAATGGATGTGGCCGCAGTAAGTTCCAGCATTGCGACTCAGGTAGGCTTTAAGTATCAAGATGAGTGCTACGCCTTGGGGTTATTCCATAATGCAGGCGTACCTATGATGATGATGCGTTTTGACGGCTACGCGGACGTGATGAAAGAAGGATATCAAGATGCCTCTTTTAATCTTACAGACCGTGAGAATAAAGCCTTCAAAACCAATCATTCAGTCGTTGGTTATTATCTTGCAAAATCTTGGGCACTTCCGAAAACCTGCTGTCATGTTGTTGCGCATCACCATAGAGCAGAGCAACTGTATCAAAACAGAATCGCAGGCGATGTTAAACACCTTACCTTTATGTCGATTTTAAAGATGGCAGAGCACATCAGTAAAACCCATAAAATTTTAGGGGGCTGCAGCACAGATTATGAGTGGGAACAAATTGGGCATTACGCACTTGAGCACTTAGAGCTGACTGATTACGACTTTGAAGGTCTTGTCGATGCCTGTCGAGAACAAGGCATCGGAGCCATGTAGCGTTAGTGTAACTGTTAACTAAATAACATCTAGTTTTGCGCAGTGTGTATTTTCCCTGCGCTTAAGCTTGTGCCTTTTCAAACATCACCAAGTGATCGAGCTCTACTGTTATACCGATTTCCTGTCCAATAAAGTGATTGTGATGCGAGGACGCAAAACAGTATACGACGTTACCGGAGCTCAATTTAACACGATAAAGAAAGTGAGAACCTCGAAACCACTTACTGACAATTAAGCCTTTTGACGTACTGTCATCATCATGAATAATGTCATCAGGCCTCACTAGAAGGTCGACTTTTATATCATTTTCAAAGCCATGATTTAACTCGCCTTGAATACGACCTAAATCAGAATGAACGCAATTTTTACCACACACTACCGCAGGTAAAAAGTCTCCTTGACCAATGAAAGTGGCAACAAATCGCGTTTCTGGGCGATGATAAATCTGATACGCTGAACCATACTGGTGAACCTTACCGGCATCCATTACTGCGATCATATCCGCCATTGCGAACGCTTCCATTTGATCATGCGTCACCAATATTGCACTCATTTTTTCATGCAACAGGATACTTCTGATATCAGGAACCAGCTCCTCGCGCAGTTTTGCATCCAGGCCAGAGAAAGGTTCATCCATAAGCAATAACTTCGGTTTTGGCGCTATTGCTCTAGCCAGTGCAACACGCTGCTGCTGCCCGCCAGATAGCGAGTGAGGGTAACGGTCTTGGTATCCCGATAAACCTACCAAGTTTAGCAACTCATCGACTCGCGCTGTTTTTTCCGATTTAGAGAGCTTAGTCAGACCGAATGCAATATTGTCTGCGATGGTAAGATGTGGGAACAAGGCAATATCTTGAAACACCATACCGATTTCCCGTTGTTCCGGTGGTATCACGGACGCACTGTTTGATATCGTCTGATCGTTCAAACTAATTTCGCCGGACATAACAGGTTCAAAACCTGCAATCGCTCTCAGCAAAGTCGATTTGCCACAACCACTCGGCCCCAATAAGCACCCAATTTGCCCTTCAAGTAACTTGAACGAAACGCCTTCAACCACCACCTGCCCCTGATATCCAACAGCAAGGTCTCTTACATCCAGTTCTTTTAAAACTTTATTAGGCGGAAAAGAAGTCATTACGTGTCCTAGGTTATCTAGTGGTTATTGGAAATGGATCGACTTAGAAGTATGACAGGAAGCAAACCTACCAACACAATCATTATTGAGGCGGGGGCAGCATCCACTAAGCGCTCGTCCGAGGCCAGTTCAAACGCACGAACCGCCAACGTATTGAAATTGAAGGGCCGTAGAATAAGCGTAGCGGGCAACTCCTTCAACACATCCACGAACACAATCAAAATTGCCGTTAAAATTGAGCTTTTCAAAAGTGGTAGATGAATGCGTTTCAAAACTCCCATCGGCGTAAGACCAAGCGACCTGCCTGCCATATCCATACTCGGTTTTACTTTACCGAGTCCGCTCTGCACCGCACCAAGTGATACCGCCATGAATCGTACTGTGTAAGCGAACAAAAGCGCAACCAAGGTACCCGACAATAAAAGCCCAACTTTGACATCAAATGTATGCTTAACAAAGGCAATAATTTTGTGATCTAACCAAGCAAGAGGAACAATCACGCCAATCGCAATGATCGTCCCAGGCAGTGCATACCCCATACCCGCACTCGTTACAGCGTATGAAACACTTTTACTTTTATGAAGCCTCATTGCATAGGACAAAATCAACGCAAAAAATACGGCGATGAGGGCTGCATAGAGAGCAAGAGAAAATGAGTTCCAAGCCAGCTTAACAAAGTCCCACGTTAGAGGCGCGGCTTCAAACACGCTCCAATATAGAAGCACCGCCGCAGGTAAAGCGAACCCGAGTAAAATCGGCACTAAGCAAACCATTGTCGCCGCTGCGCCCTTCCACCCAGACAATTGGATCAATCTTTGACTGGTTTTACGCAGACCGGAAGAATGATACTGAATTTTCCGTCGAGAATAGCGTTCTGTGAGGATCAAGACACTGACAAATAGAAGCAATATACCCGCCAGCTGAGCGGCGCCCGCCAAATCGCCGAAGCCATAAAACGTACGCATGATTCCCGTCGTAAAGGTTGTCACACTAAAGTATTGAACGGTTCCATAATCCGCTAAAACCTCCATCATCGCGAGCGTTAGACCCGCAATAATCGCGGGGCGCGCTAATGGCAATGCGAGATAGAAAAAGGATTTAACATTGGAATAACCCAAAGTTCGGCTGACTTCGAGTGTATTGGCGGATTGCTCAAGAAAAGCGGCGCGACTCATAAGGTAAACATACGGATACAAGACCAAACTCAACATGGCGATGGCGCCGCCAATAGACCGGATCTCAAAAAACCAGTATTCGCCGTAACCAAGTCCAGTTGCTTCACGAATAAAAGTTTGAACCGGCCCAGCGAAATCAAAAAGCCCCGTATAGGTATAAGCAATAATGTATGCAGGCATCGCGAGAGGAAGCAAAAGCGCCCAACTTAACACCTGCTTACCAGGAAACTCACAGGCACTCGTTAACCAAGCAGCAGGCACACCGAGCAAAAGTACGCCCACCGCAACACTTAACATTAATATCAGAGAATTCGTTACGTAATCTGCTAAAACGGTGTTAACAAGGTGAAGCCAAATCTCTGTGCCATTGAAAAGATTAGACACAATAACTAAAACAGGCAGGGACAAAAGCAGAGCAATAACAATACTGATCCACTTTAAGTAAGAGAAAGAGCGTATCGCGACCGTTTTATTCGTCGGCACATCAACGTTCGCTCTCGACATCTTGTTATCCATTTTTCTACCTACTTACTTACAACTTCAAGGCCCTAGCACTTCAGAAAAAACGCATTAAGGTCTTAATCTCAAAAAACTAAGCCGCTCAAAAATAGGCTTTATTTCCAACCCGCCTCGTCCATTAATTCAACCGCGAGTCGGTTGTTGTCACCCAGCACACTCAAAGACAACTTGTCTGCTTTAAATTCGCCAAAAGGTTGTAAGCTCTTAGGGGGCAGCACTCCTTCTACAACGGGGTATTCGTTGTTTACATCGGCATACCATACTTGAGACTCGTGGTTAGTCAGGTAACGAATCAGTTTAATGGCATTATCGATATTACTAGCTGAGGCAGTCACACCAGCGCCACTCACATTAACGTGTGCGCCTCGCTGATCGGCTTGTTGATTTGGCCAGAAAAGAGCCAGCGCGTCATATACTGCGTTGTCTTTTGGATTACTGCTTTGACCAAGACGACCAAAGTAATACGTGTTCGCAAGCGTAATATCACACACGCCAGCCGCAACCGCTTTTAGCAAGTCCGTATCGCCACCAAACGGAGGGCGAGCGAGATTACCTATGAAACCTTTAATCCATTCTAACGTTGCCTCTTTGCCATCCGCATCGATCATTGAAGCCACAAGAGACTGATTATAAATATTGGTTGAAGAACGCGTACAGATACGACCTTTCCATTTGGGGTCAGCGAGGTCTTCATAAGTTGATAGTTCCGTCGCTTCAACCTTCTTAGGATTGTAGAAAATCACGCGGGCGCGTTGTGACAAACCAAACCAATAGTCATCGCTATCTCGTAAGTTAGCAGGAATAGCGCTTTCCAATTCAGCATCTTTAATCGGCTGAAGAACACCCGCATCTTTTGCGCGGAAGAGTCGACCAGCATCCACCGTAACAAACAGATCGGCAGGGCTCGCGTCGCCTTCAACTTGCAAACGTCTTAGTAAAGCATCAGCTGAGCCTGTGATTAAATTCACAGTGATACCAGTGTCATTAGAAAATCGATCCAATGCAGGCTTTATCAATGCTTCTTTACGAGCGGAGTAAACATTCACTTCGTCACTAGCAGTCGCATAGAATGAAGAACAAGAAATAACAGAAGCTAGCGCAATAGTGGAAAGTCGAACAGAATGGGCAAAACGAGAAACAAAAGAAGTTTGTAAGCGCATCGGTATAAGTCTCTTTGCTTTAATTTTCCAATCACCGAAACCCGCCTCTATACAGAGATCTCGATCGATTTCAGTCGATTAATTGACACGTTAATTTGTGTTGAAATAATAAATGAAAACCGTTTTTATTAATATGTATATTTTGTAGCGTACTTTATCACTCCATTTTATCTGCGCGTTCTTTGCTTTTAAACCGCCTAAAGACATAAAACGCAGCCATTCCCGCTTTAAGTGCACTGACAAAAGGGTCAAAATAGAGCCTAATGATGGAACAATGATCTATCTCGGTTCCCGTGCCATACTTCACAACCTGCGCATCACTCCCCTGAACCCAGGAAGAAAAAACGCTATCCCAGATGGCTAAAACAACACCAAAGTTGCAGTCGTAATGTGATTTATCGACAGAATGATGTAACTGATGTTGGGCTGGCGAAATTAGCCATTTTTCGACCTTAGGGCCGTAGCTCAACGCAACAGGAGAGTGTCTGAGATTTGCCCCCAACACATTAAATGCGAACGTCATTGAGAAGACACCAACCACCATAAACAGCGAAACTTGTCCCGGAAATAGCACAAGAAACAGCGAAACAAGAGCAGACTGTACGACTAAGGAACGGAAATAAAACATTATTCCCTCAACAGGATGCGTTCTCAGCACCGTAAAAGGCATTAACCTCGTGGCGCTATGGTGAACACGATGAAACTGCCACAGGAAAGGCACACGGTGCATAAGCCTGTGAAGGTAAAATCGAGAGAAGTCATCCAGAAGAAAGTAGCAAATCGAGAACACGATCATGACTTGCCAATCAGGCACCTGAAAAGAAGCCTGTTTGACTCCGACTTCTGACAGTTGATACATCAACCAAGTAATTAAGGCGAGTTTCCCCAACAATCGGGGGTAAACCACTGACAGTAACAAGCGATTAAGCAGCCAAAGAGCATAGTCCGCTCTTGCTGAACGACCAAACCATAAGGACATGGAAAATAACGCACTTAATCGCTTAAACGCATTTATACGATAGCGCCAATAAAAAACAATAAAGGCAAAAAGAATGCCTGTCACAAGATACCAAACAGACACTCTTTTTTTCATGTTCGCTAGGTCCGACAACGCGCTCACCAGCTCAATGGATAGCCACTCAAGGTAGCCGACCAAAGCGCCATTTGCGCCCCACCCGAACTCAACGAACATAGACAAAGATTTTCCTTAGTCGTTTTCTGCGCTTGGGCCTGTATTTAGCTGATTCAAGACGTTATCAAGACCTGCTGTTTTATCTTTAAGTTTGGCAGACAAATTAAACTTAGAGGCTAGCAAGCTTTGCACCTTGATCATGTTGACCTTGTATTCTTGCATTTTGATCGTGTTCGATTGAATGTAGCCGCCTTGCCCATTCGATGCGATCACTTGAGCGTCGCCAAACAGAACTGGGCTAAAACCAATTAGACGATCCAGTTGCGGCTGCGCCTCGCCTAATTCACGACCTGCTGCTTCAAGAGCCAATGCGAAACCTTTCAGCTCACCCCAATGTTTAACATAGGTGCGATACGCCTTTTTCACGTCGCCGTGAGACTCTTCGATAATGGCAATTTTTTCAAGATCTGCGTAAACGCTTCCCGCGTATTTGAACGCTGCCTCAGCAATCACTTGCTGCCACGCCGTGGCAATAACACTGGCATAGCCTTTTAGTGCTTCTCGCTCAGATGAAGACAACGCCTCGCCGTTTGCATCAGAGATTAGCTGACGACCATCAAGAAAGGCTTTTACAATCGAGTGGAAGTAAGTCGTACCGCCGCTTGCATCAATACTCGCCGCATAATAAGCATGCGCAAAGGCCATTTCTGACTTAAGGTCAACAACGCCGTCGCCATTGGCGTCTGCTTTTGAAAAGTAATCTGGGTTGCGTTTTGTGATTTGAACGACTTCTTTAGGCGTTAGATTCATCGAATGAGCCGGTGCGCCAAAATAACCGAACGCTTCGTCCCATACGTGTTCTTTACCCGTATAGGCAACACCGTCTTTGTAGGCTTTGTTATTCGGTTTAACGTCAGCTGCTAATAGCTCATCCAAATAGTGGTTAACCGCTTTATTATAAAAAACAGCGCCCATTGTGAACTTAGAGATAAGCTGAATATAGTCATATCCATTGACAGGGTCATAACCGCCTTTGGTGTTCGCGGCATTGGCAACCATTTGTTCAAGCACTTCCTTACCGGTAAGGTTACCAGGCCAACCCGTTACCACACCTTTATACGCGCTCGATGCTAGATTTTTACCTGAAGAAAGTTGATCAATTTTTGTTTGCTTGATCGCAAAGCCTTCTTTGCTAACAGGATCGAGAATTTCTCTGCCCGCTTCGCTGTCAGAAAAGTATGCCTGCATTTTCTCTGCATTCGGCTTTTTAGTAATAACCTTTAGAGAGTTGTGCAGCGCGTGACGTGCAACTTGACCACCATAGGACACAGAAGAGCTAGACTCTCCTTCATACCCTTTTAATGTTACGTCAAATTCATAGGTTTGCGCCTGTAAAGAAGCGGCAGACAAACCGACTATCGCTGCAATTATTGTTTTTTTCATCAAATGCCTCTGTCAATTTAAAGTAAACAAATCGTAAAAACTGAAGCAAATGTATATCTCAAATAACAATAACGCAATTCATTATCATTAGTATTTCTTTACGAATTGTATCTGACCAAAAAGACAGCAGATATTTGCGGGCGTAACCCTAAGCTTTTGTACTCAATCCTGCCGCATGGGCAACGAGTTTCTTTTTCAAAAAGGAAGAGTTTTGACACAGCGACATTCCCATATTTCGAAGTTGAACAATAGCAGGCTGATTTGTGGAGAAAACGCGTTTAAAGGTTTCCATCGACGCAGACATAGCAATGTTATCGAGCATCCGCGCTCTTTGATAACGTCTTAGCGTTTTCAGCCTACCAAGGGCCTCTCCTCGCTTATGAGCATTTGCAAGCACCTTAACAAGCTCACCAGTATCAGCAAAACCTAAGTTGGCCCCTTGGCCAGCCAATGGATGGATCGTATGAGCCGCATCACCGATCAACGCAATCCCAGATTTAACATATTGCTTAGCATGGCGCTGTCGCAATGGGATTGCGACACGCGAAACGGTTAAATCTAGTGCTGTAAACTTGTGATTTATTGCGTAGGTGAGCCTGTTACAGAACGCACTGACGTCGAGCGCCATAAGAGAATCCGCTTCTTGTGGGGAAACAGACCAAACAATGGAAATGTAATGCCGCCCATCGACACTCGGCAACGGCAGAAACGCTAAGATCCCCTCTTCACCAAACGCTTGCCAAGCGGTATCTTCATGTGGCGCATCAATCTCGACCGTGGTGACAATTGCATGGTGACCGTAGTCCCACTCAACGGTATCAAACGCACTCTGCTGTCTCAATTGTGATAACGCACCGTCTGCAGCAATGATAAGCTGAGCGTCCAACTGCATCGCAGAATCAAGCTCGACATTCACACCGTCTTCACTGCATTGGTATTGTGCAATCGTGTCGTTAAAATACGTGTCGATTTCACGGGTTTCACTCACTTTGGACATCAGTCCTTCGCAGAGCACCGCATTTTCAACCAAGTGCCCAAGCTCACTCAGCCCATTAGCATAGCTTTCAAAGTCAACGGCACCACAGCCTAATCCATCCCATACTTTCATATTGCGATAAGGGGCAAGACGACTTCGATCCAGCTTTTGCCATACACCCGCCTCTTTGAACAAGCTCTGAGAATACTGCGAAATAGCGCTTACCCGAGCATCGTAAGCAGGAGGAATCGACAATGGATACGCGCCATGGCTTTTGTCAATTAACGCCACAGACATCCCTTTGTTCGCCAATAGAATACCCGTGAGGCTTCCGACCATTCCAGCACCCACAACAATGACATCGTATTTTTTAGCCATTACTTCATTTCCTGCTTACGTATTAGATTTCACACTGCTCTATGACCAATGCACACTTCTAAGCTCAACGATTAAAAGAGCGACTAACTCGCCATCAATGCTTCAATTTCGTCAATTTCTTTTGCAAGCCCATGAGTCAAAACATAGGGCCCTGACTGTTTAATCAACACGTCATCCTCGATCCGAATGCCAATACCGCGCCATTGTTTTGCGACATTATCATTGTCCTTGGACACGTACAGTCCGGGTTCAATGGTCAACACCATCCCTTCTTCTAGCAAACGAGGCTCACCGTTTATTTTGTATCGCCCACAATCGTGTACATCTAGGCCCAACCAATGCCCCGTATTATGCATGTAGAACTCGCGGTACGCGTTGCTTTCGATCAACTCGTCAACGGATCCAGACAACAATCCGAGTTCCACCAGCCCTTCTGTAAGCGTCAAAACCGCTGCTTTATGGAATGCATCATAAGGGTTATTTACCTGCAACTCTTTTAGTCCAGAATGATAGGCATCAAGCACTAGTTGATACAATTTCGCTTGTGGCTCGGAGAACTTACCATTTGCAGGAAAAGTACGAGTAATATCTGAGGCGTAACAGCCCAGTTCGCAACCGGCGTCAATTAAGACTAAATCGCCATCCTCTATGCGCTCATCATTCTTAATGTAATGAAGAACACACGCATTTGCGCCTGACGCTACTATGTTGCTGTAGGCAGGATTACGTGAGCCATTCTTCATAAAGATGTAATTCAGTTCTGCTTCAAGTTCGCCCTCAAGCATGCCTGGCGTCACCGTCTTCATAGCCTGAATGTGCGCTTTAACGCTTATTTGAGCCGCGGCCTCCATAATTTCAACTTCCTCATTGTCTTTACGCAAGCGAAGCTCTTCAACAAATAATGACGCATCAATCACGTTAGTGGGTGCAATCGCTCCCATCCTTGCTCGACCTCGAAGGTCATCCACCCATGCATACGCTTGATCACGCAAGAACTCATCGGCAAATAGAATTGCGATGTTGCTTGCGCCATTTAATTTAAGCGCAACATAATCGTCCAATTCGTCCAATTCGATGGCGTGGTCAACACCAAATAAATCAATCGAACCTTGAACACCGTATCGGAAACCGTCCCATTGCTCTTTTTCAGGGTCTTTTGGCAACGTCGCCAAGGTTGACTCGCCAGCAGAGTCGATAATCAGATACGCTTCAGGCTCAGGAAAACCGCTTAAATAGAAGAAGCTCGAGTGAGGACGAAACTCATAATCGCAGTCGTTATTTCGCGTGCACAAGCTGCCAGTCCGAACAATCAGCACTGTTCCTTCGGGTAACGATGACATGAGCGCTTGTCGACGAGCTTTGTATGTTCCTTTCGATATATTCATTCCGACCTCAATATTCAAATGGCAACTAAGCCAAGTAAGTTATACGTAGTATCTGGGGATTTAGTGCAGTGGGTTAGATTTTGTGTGATCCGCATCAGGGTTCACCTCATGATGCTCGGAGTACAACATCATCGCGGACAGCCTAACGTACTCAATCAACTCCGTTAAATCCGCTTCATTGTCGTTGTTGTCTTCCAAATCTTTCATTTCAGATTGCATCGCAGAAATATTGGCAAAATCCTGAAGGACTTGCTTGGTATCATCCGAAAGGTTGTCTTTCTTTCCAGATAACCCGTAGCCAGCAAGAAAACCATGAGCCCATTGTGACAAGGTCATACCTCTTACGCTCAACTCTGAATCATCATCCGCAATACTTGGTTCAAGCGCGTATTCACCGTTTTGCAGCAAGGTTAACGTTGCGTTGTATAGTTCGACTATCGCCGCTCGACTGTCTGCTTCCTTCCAAGATTCAATGTCGCAGAACTCTACAACCATTGCTAACCAATGCTCTAACGACAAAGAAACACCTGAGGCAAGATAGCCACATAACTGACCGTGTAGCTCTGCTGGTGAAGCAGAAATAGATTCGGTTACAAACACGTCTGCGATGGAGTCAAAATCCAATGCGTCTTTTAGCACTTCTGTTGGCGTTGCCATTATCAAAACCTTTTTTAATGCGTCTACGTTTTATAATTAGGACTGATTATTAAATTTCCAGACTCGTAACGTTTCAGGCTGTTAACTTTTAAGAATGTTAACTTTTAAGAATGTTAAATCCTAAGATACGTTACAACATAGTCTCTAATATACAATGCAAGAAGCCGCGCGTCTGCGCGGCTTCTATGAGGAAGCTAAAAATAAATCCTAAGGCTTAAGCCTGTAAAACAGGATTAACCTAGTTGCTTCAAACCTGACTCAAGTGTTTGTAGAATCAGAGTATTAATGGTCATTGGACCAACACCACCTGGAACGGGAGTATACGCAGAAACACGATCAACCAACGGCGCAAGCTCGATATCGCCAACACCACCAGGATGGTAGCCGGCGTCTACAACAACAGCACCGTCTTTAATCCATTCCGCTTTGATAAACTCTGGTTTACCAACCGCTCCAACAATCACATCCGCTTGTTTAACAAACTCAGCAAGGTTTTGCGTGCGAGAATGACAGATCGTCACGGTAGCATTACCGTTCAGCATCATCATTGACATTGGCTTGCCAAGAATAGGACTACGGCCCACAACAACGGCATGCTTACCCGTTAAATCAATATCATAAGCTTCTAAAAGACGCATTATGCCAGCTGGTGTTGCCGCACCGTATGCTGGTTCTTGCATCGCCATACGGCCGAAACCAAGACAAGTAACGCCATCAACGTCTTTGTGTGCTGCAATGGCATCAAAACAAACGCGTTCGTCGATTTGAGCTGGTACTGGGTGCTGAAGCAATATACCGTGTACATCTGAGTTTTCATTCAGCTCATTGATTTTTGCTAACAACTCGTCTGTTGTAGTGGTATCCGGTAACTCAATTGCCAGAGAATCCATACCGACACGACGACACGCATTACCTTTCATTTTTACATAGGTTGCAGAAGCTGGATCAGCTCCTACCAATATGGTTGCCAGAATCGGGGTGCCACCTGTACGCTCTTTTAGTTCTGCAACTTGCGTTTTCAGGCGATCTTCGGTTTCTTTGGCACATTGCTTGCCATCAAGAACCAATGCTGTCATTTATTACTCCGCGAATACTAATTTGTGGTGGTGTTTGAGGGAGCGCCATTATAACGTATATCTGACGCTTTTGGGCATTTTAGCCTGTGTGTTTTCAACTTGGCTCGATGTGATCAACCATTAGCTGTAAATTCCTCTGCCCTCTAAACTCATTTATATCCAGCTTAAAGACAAGGCGTGCTGTGTCATGCTCACTTGGCCACGTTTTTAAGTCCGCAAAAAAGTGAATTGCATCGAGTAATATCCCAGAGCGAGGTTCCTTCACAGTGAGTTTTAAGTGCTTTTCGCCCACAATTCTCTGCTGAATTAATTCGAACACACCATCAAAACAAGGCTCTGGAAACGCTTGCCCCCAAGGGCCTAACAACCTAACTTGCTCGGCAAACCCTAGACTAAAATCTTCACTCGCTAACTCACCGTCCGTGTATATGACAGCCTCTAGCTGCTCTGGAGTCACCCATTCGGTAATAATCTCGTCAAAAGCACGCGTAAAGGCATCGTAGTCCGATTCCTTTATTGACATGCCAGCGGCCATCGCATGCCCACCAAATTTGCTTAACAAGTTGGGGTGACGCTTTGCTAATAAGTCTAACGCATCTCGAATATGAACACCGGGGATAGAACGCGCAGAACCTTTCAACATGCCGTCATCGGCCTGAGCAAAAGCAATCACAGGGCGATAGCACTTCTCTTTCATACGCGATGCCAGAATACCAATCACGCCCTGATGCCAGCTCTCTTCGTAGAAGCACAGCCCATTTGGCAGATCTTCGTTTAAAGTGAGCTTATCCAGCTCTCGTTCAGCTTGCTGCTTCATTTCACTTTCGATCGTTTTACGCTCACGATTTAATTGATCGAGTTGCTGCGCATATTCTCTGGCAACATGTGAATGAGTAGCAAGCAAACACTCAATACCAATCGACATATCGTCTAGACGACCTGCTGCATTGAGCCGTGGGCCAACAACAAAGCCTAAATCAGACGCTTTTAAACGAGCGATGTCTCGCCCGCCCAACTCAATTAAAGCCAAAATACCTGGACGCGCGTGACCACTTTGAATTCGCTGAATACCTTGTTGAACCAAAATTCGGTTATTGGCATCTAATGGAACAACGTCTGCCACTGTTCCCAGAGCGACCAAGTCTAAGTAATCCGCCATTTTGGGTGGTCGAATATGTTGCTCTTCAAACCATCGCCTAGCAGTAAGCTCAGCACGTAACGCACTCATCACATAAAAAATCACCCCAACACCTGCAAGCGACTTACTTTCAAATTCGCATTCGGGATGGTTAGGATTAACGATCGCATCAGCGTCTGGTAGGGCATCTCCCGGAAGGTGATGGTCTGTTACAATGACTTGCATACCTGCTGCTTTAGCCGCCAACACCCCATCAATGCTCGCAATACCGTTGTCTACTGTAACCAAAACATCTGGCTTGGACTCACAGGCAACCGCGACAATTTCAGGCGTTAGACCATACCCATACTCGAAGCGGTTCGGCACAAGATATTCTGGCTCAATCGCCCCCATCGCCTCCATTGCAAGAATGCCCAAGGTGGTCGATGTTGCGCCATCCGCATCAAAGTCGCCAACGATTAAAATCTTCTTTCCGTGCTCAATGGCGTCCGCTAAGATTTTCGCTGCTTTTTGAATATCAAAAAAACGCTTAGGGTGAAGTAGGTGAGGCAGTCGATAATCAATCTCTTCAGCACTGGTAACGCCCCGACAAGACAGAACACGCTGCAAAGTAAAAGGTAAGTTCGGTGACAATTGAACGGTCTGTTGATCAGGGAGCTTTCGAGGTTTTATATGCATCTGTGGGTTCTAAATTTCGAATCGTAAATACCCCATTCTAGCACGTCTTCGATTGTTGAACGAAAGCAGCTCAACTAAAGTAACGAGAGCAGCACGGCTTTTTAAATAAAGTGGTGTTGCTAAAAATAGCTCGGGGTTCGACTTATTGCTCGGATTCCGAGCTTCCTTTTATCGAATTGCCCACCTCTAAATCAACCGCTGTAACATAACGGTTTCGACCTTCTTTTTTAGCCATATACAAAGCAGCATCCGCCTGTGAAATTGAGTCGTGGATTTTGTCCTCTACTCCAAGCTGGCTAATTCCAATACTCATCGTCGCTTTTAATTCGTGTCCCTTAAAGGAAACGGACAACTTCGCGACATCGGAACACACTCTTCGAGCCCAATGTTTCGCTTCCTCTAGACTACTGGTGGACAGTAAGACTAAAAACTCTTCTCCACCCCACCTTGCGGCAATGCCTTCAGAAGAGACCGTTGACGTAATAACCTGCGCCACTTTTGCAAGATATAGATCCCCTGCCTCATGGCCATAATTATCATTAATTTGTTTAAAGTGATCGATGTCCATCAACAGAATATGACGTCGTCTGCTTACTGGCGTTTCCAGCTTTTCATACATGCCATATCGGTTTAATAATTTAGTCAGCTCGTCGGTGATGGCTTTCTTTTCTAAATGATTGCTCGACTCTCTTAATATGCCGTTGTAGTGAGACATACTGTATTCATAAATAGTCGATAAAAATACAACGACTAAAAAGGAATACATTACGCGACTTGCAAATATCTCGTCATAGTTATGACCGCCATGCAAATCATCTGCGTAAAACAGAATCGCACACAATAAAATAGAAAAAATGAAAAGCTCTTTTAGCCCTCTTTTGAGGCCTTGAAGAAAAAGTGCAACAGCAGGAACACAAAATGCCCAAACATGCCCAGTACCCTCAACACCGCCAGTATAAGCGAGATACAGCATTAAGGTATAAAGAGGATAAATAACCAGTTGTCCACCAAACCGATAGTTTGAGGTCCAGCGAATAAACAACATAGCGACAAAATAGAGACACGTTATTGTGAGAAGAAAAAAGGAAAGTAACCAGTCACCCTTAATTAACGCAATGACTCCTAGCAAACCCGTAAAAAAAATCCCTACCAGGCAAAACAAGTTTGTTACCAGTATGCGACGGGCACTGTCATTTAGTAAGTTCGTGTCAGCTCCAGCATAAATAAGCCGTCGGAACTTCTTCTGGAACGAGCTAAAAATCATACTTTCCTTACTATCGAATTGAATCAAGAGCATTCAAATTTAGTAGATAAACACTCATTAAAAATAGTATTTATACCGTAGAAGTATATTATCCTTTCGTTCATTTCTGTAAGCGAACGATATAAGCCTTTCAAACAATTAGGGCGCCATAAGGCTCTTTATGCTGGATACAAACGCGAGAGTAAAACAGGCACAGCGGTTTCAACTCTTAAAATTCGTTCCCCTAAATGTACGGTTTCCATACCCGCTTCTTGCCACTTACCTACTTCATATTCGCTCCACCCGCCTTCTGGACCAATCGCCAGAATCGAGGAAGCATCGCCAAGATCAATTGGGCAAGCACGTGCATTATAAGGATGAGCAATCAGCCCCAAGACATCTTTGCTCAACAGGCTCGGTAAAACATCTTCTACGAAAGGTTTAAAGCGAGGGCAAAAGGTGAGTTCTGGCATCACTGTATCCCTAGCTTGCTCTAGGCCTTCTAATAGGATGGCGTTAATGTTCTCACGCTTTAGAACCGGGCTTTGCCAATAACTTTTCTCGACCTTTGAAGAATGAATTAGATAAATTCGCTTAACGCCCATGGCCGTTACATTCATCAAAGTACGTTTGAGCATATTAGGTCTGGGTAAGGCTAAAACCAATGTAAGAGGGAGAGCCGCTGGAGGAAGACTCTCTGAGCGGTCAATATTAACGAAGCCAGACGCATCAAATACGGCCTCTCCAATATCCCCGTTCAAAAGGCCAACCCGAACTCTATCCCCACTGTTTTTTTGTAAAACTTGAGAGATGTGTTTCAACTGAGCGTCCGTCAACTTAAAACAATCTGACGTTTGCTGTTGCTCTGGTTGTAATAGAATTAAGTTCATATATAAAAAAAGGAGCCAAAAGCTCCTTTATCAATTTCCCTAATAACGAATGAAAGAAAAGCGTGCAACAAAGCACGCTCACAATCACTTTTAATTAAATGCGGTCTGCAACAAACTGTTGAACATCTGCAATGGAATTATCCAAAACATCATAAGACTCTTCTCGCTCAAACAAGTCTTTCATATGTTCAGGTAAACTTGGCGATTCACACCCTGCTTTTTCCACCGCTTCTGGAAATTTAACCGGATGCGCCGTTGCCAATGTAATCATAGGGACAGATTTGTCTTTCCAGCATTTACGAGCCGCTTCAAGACCGATCGCAGTATGAGGATCTAGAAGATACTGAGTTTCTGAGAAGACGTTTGCAATAACATCACAAGTGCCTTCATCATCGACTTTATAGCTGTCAAAGTTATCTTTCACAAACTGCCACGCTGAATCATCCAGCGTTACATCACCTTGATTAAAGCGCTGCATTAAATCATTAATTTTATCGCCATCACGACCATGCGCATCAAACAACAAACGCTCGAAGTTACTCGATACCATGATGTCCATACTTGGCGATAAAGTGACATTTAATGACTGACGACTCATATCATTTTCAGCAATCGTACGATGCAAAATATCATTCTGGTTTGTTGCAACAACCAGCTGATCAATCGGCAAACCCATCTGCTTAGCTAAGTAACCAGCAAAGATATCGCCAAAATTACCAGTGGGTACAGAGAACGACACTTTACGATGTGGTGCTCCAACCGACAAAGCAGAAGAGAAGTAGTAAACGATTTGAGCCATAATACGCGCCCAGTTGATCGAGTTTACTGCGCCAAGTTTCGCGCCCTTAAGAAACGACTGATCTGCAAAACTTGTTTTAACCATCCCCTGACAATCGTCAAAGTTACCTTTTACAGCAATATTGAAAACGTTATCGTCGATGATGGTTGTCATTTGGCGACGCTGAACTTCAGATACGCGCTGATACGGGTGTAATATGAAAATATCTAAATGTTCGGAGTGACGGCACCCTTCAATCGCAGCAGACCCAGTATCACCAGACGTCGCGCCCATAATTACCAGCTTTTCGCCACGCTTTTCCAAAACAAAGTCCATTAATCGACCAAGTAACTGAAGCGCAAAGTCTTTAAAGGCAAGCGTTGGTCCACGGAACAACTCTAACACCCACTCGTTGTTACCCGTTTGCACCATTGGTGCGATGGAAGTGTGGTTAAAGCTAGAATAAGCCTCGTCAATCATACGCTTAAAGTCGTCGGCTGGTATTTCACCTTCAACAAAAGGCCACATGATTTTAAAAGCCAATTCTTGGTAACTTAGAGACGCCCAAGACGCAATTTCTTCTTTTGTATAGCTAGGAAGCGTTTCTGGAATGTAAAGACCGCCATCATTAGCAAGTCCAGCAAGGAGAACATCTCCAAAACTCAGTGCAGGAGCTTGTCCGCGAGTAGAAATATATTTCATTACTTTATCTTCTCAATCAAATATCGGCGTTAGGCCAAATGTTCAACACGAATTCGTTGTATTTTTCCAGCAACATCCGGTAATTCTTCAATCGCAGTAATCGCCGCATTCATATTTTGTTCTTTGACTGTGTGAGTCATCACAACAAGTGGAACCAAATCGCCACCGTTACGTTCTCTTTGAATAACAGATTCGATACTGATTCCGTTTTCAGACAAGATCTGTGTGATATTAGCAAGAACACCAGCACGATCCTGAATTCGCATATTTAGAAAGAAACCACTCTCGATTTCTTCAACTGGCAGGATAGTCGTCGTCGCTAGCGAGCCTTCCTGAAAAGCCAAATGTGGAACGCGATTGGTTGGGTCTGCTGTAAGCGTACGTGCAACATCAACAACATCGGCAATAACAGAAGATCCCGTAGGCAATGCGCCAGCTCCTGCGCCATACGTCAATGTAGGACCAACAGCATCGCCTTTAACCATTACAGCATTCATCACACCGTTTACGTTAGCAAGTAGCTGCTTATATGAAATCAATGTTGGATGAACACGCAACTCAATCCCATTTTGAGTACGTCGAGCAATCCCTAGGTGTTTGATTGCATAGCCCAATTCATGCGCAAAAGAAACGTCTTCCGATGTAATTTGGCTAATACCTTCAGTGTATGTTTTCTCAAACTGAAGCGGTATACCGAAAGCAATTGACGCTAATATAGTTAACTTATGGGCCGCATCGATGCCTTCAACATCAAATGTTGGATCTGCTTCTGCGTATCCGAGTTCTTGCGCCTCAGCCAACACGTCTGAGAAATCACGACCTTTTTCAGACATTTCGGTCATGATGAAGTTGCCTGTACCATTTATGATACCGGCCAACCATTCAATTTTGTTTGCTGAAAGTCCTTCGCGAATCGATTTAATGATTGGAATGCCACCTGCAACTGCAGCTTCAAATGCAACCATAACGCCTTTTTCTTCGGCGCGAGCAAAAATTTCATTACCGTGCTCAGCAATAAGGGCTTTGTTTGCTGTAACAACGTGCTTACCATTTTCAATTGCGGTTAATACAAGCTCTTTTGCAATGCTTGTGCCCCCGATCAATTCCAATACAATATCGATCTCAGGGTTGTTAACAACGTCAAAAATGTCTCTGGTAATGTTAATGCCGGTTAGATCGCACTCTGGATTATCTCGACGAGCGCCCACTTGCTCGACCACAATGCTACGCCCTACGCGTCGTGTAATCTCTTCTGCATTATTAAGAAGAATGTTCACACTTCCAGAACCTACGGTTCCAAGCCCACATATTCCGACTTTTACCGGTTTCAAAACAGTACCCCACACCTGACGGTTGATTGAATGACGACATTGGATAGAACTTCCAAGCACTGACGTCGACTGGCCGAATTTTGTATTTTATTTGGCCTAAGAGACACGATTATAGCGCTTGTCTTAACTAAACCCAATGCGGAAAAGCGCTTAAATGAAGCTATATGAATATTTCTAATTCAGGAAGGAGAATTATAGAAGTTGCTGAGTGCTGTAATCAAAAACGACACTCAACAACTTAAAGTAGATTAGAGGCCTAGTTCAGCAGCCAGTCTGTTGGCTTCGATGTAGCCTGGCATAAATTTACCATTACTCAAAACAATACTTGGTGTACCACGAACGCCAACCGAATTACCTAAATTAAACTGATCCGCGACAGGGTTTTCACATTTGTTTTGAGGCACTTCCTCGCCTTGTTTCGCTTGTGTCATCCAATATTTAGGATTATCTGAACACCATATACTCACCATTGTGTTATAAGCTGGCGAACCTATTCCAGCACGAGGGTAAGCCATGTAACGCACGGTAATACCCAAGTCATTCAGCTGATCGACCTCTCTATGAAGCATACGGCAATAGCCACAATCAACATCCGTAAAGACGGTGATATGTGCCTTTTCATCCTTCGCTTTGAAAACGATCATTTGATCTTCTGGCATCGCTTCAACTTTCGCCATTTTGGCGTTTTCCGTTTCATTTACCAACCCAGAATCTTCCACTCGGTATAAGTCACCTAAAACAAAGTACTTACCGTCTTTCGTCACATGCAATGTTGGGCCGTTCTCTATGGAAACGACATATAATCCAGCTGAACTGTGCTCAGAGATTGAGCCGATTTTCGCGCCTGGAATGGCTTTTTGTAGTGCTTTTTCTATCTCTTCCTGACCTGCGAAAGCAGATTGAGCTAATAATGTCAGAGAGAGTGTCAGCAGACCAAATATGTAACGAATCTTCATTTCTTGTTCCTAGTTTCGAATAAGCTTTTGCTATTAGGCCACAATATATTAATCAAGTTCCACGATAAACCAAAGAAAACCTATCTTGGGTACATATTTATTGAACACCGGGACTTAAAGAGCATCACGAGTCAATAAAATGAGAGCCATAAAGCATCACAGCAGAGCATAAAAAGCAGACAATAAAAAAGGCGACCTGAGGTCGCCTTTTTTATACCTTGCACTTCTCGAAAAAGAAAAGTGTAAGAAAAGAACTTAGCGCTTAGCCAACTTCTCTTTGATACGTGCAGATTTACCTGAACGATCACGTAGGTAGTAGATCTTAGCTTGACGTACGTCACCGCGACGTTTCACTTCGATGCTGTCTACTAGAGGGCTGAATGTCTGGAACGCACGCTCAACACCTACACCACTAGAAATTTTACGAACAGTGAATGCAGAGTTAAGACCACGGTTGCGTTTCGCGATTACAACACCTTCAAAAGCCTGTAGACGCTCACGAGAACCTTCTTTAACTTTTACTTGAACAATAACAGTGTCACCCGCGCCGAACGCTGGGATCTCTTTTGTCATTTGTTCTGCTTCTAGCTGTTGAATCAGCTTAGTTTTATTGCTCATGGATTTGACTCCTAACAAATTGGTTTCCTATCAGTACGAAGGTTAACGATCCGATAGGCTCATGAATCTTACTCTGCCGAGGTTGGAGCTTCAGTTTCACGAATAAACTCTTCTAATAACTTCTGCTGTTCCTTGTCCAACTCGAGGTTCTGCAGAAGGTCTGGCCGACGTTGCCAAGTTCTTGCGAGCTTTTGCTTTAAACGCCAGCGTCTTATCTCCTCATGGTTTCCGCTAAGTAGTACCGGCGGTACAGGTTCACCGTCTAATACTTCAGGTCGAGTATAATGTGGGCAATCCAACAATCCATCAGCAAATGAATCTTCATCTGCAGACGCTTGTTTACCCAACACCCCAGGCACCATTCGAAAGACAGAGTCCATCAGTACCATTGCGGGTAACTCACCACCACTTAGCACAAAGTCGCCAATCGACCATTCTTCATCAATCTGAGATTGAATCAGACGCTCATCAACGCCTTCATAACGACCTGCTACCAGAATTATTTCTGCTTCTTTAGCAAGCTGTTGCACACCTTCCTGTGTCAGTGTACGCCCTTGAGGGGACAAAAAAATTACTTTTGCATTAGGTGCCTTTTGCTTCGCACACGCTATTGCATCTTCGAGAGGCTGAACTTTCATCAGCATCCCAGGACCACCGCCGTAAGGTCGATCATCTACCGTTCGGTGTTTATCGTGAGTAAAATCTCGCGGATTATAAAAATCCACATTGATTAATCCAGATTTAATGGCTCTGCCCGTTACTCCAAAATGAGTAATGGCTTGAAACATTTCTGGAAACAGAGAAATCACTCCGAACTTCACTTAAAACGCCTCTACCTTAGTTTTAAACAATCAGGGTTTAAACTATCGAGTTTTAACTCAAATCTAAAACTCAGGATCCCAATCTACGACCATTGCTTTACTCTCTAGATTTACATCTAAAATATAAGTCTCTGGCACATAGGGAATTAAGCGCTCTTCGCGATCATAGCTACCTTCACAAGCACGAACTACGACAACGTCGTTAGCACCCGTTTCCATTAGCTGTGACACCTTACCTAAGAGAACACCCTCTTTAGTTGTCACTGTTAGACCTTCGAGTTGACTCCAGTAAAAATCACCGTCATCTAATTCAGGAAGATCTTTCACATCGATATATATATCTTGACCACAAATTTCACGAACAATATCGCGATCCGCATAGCCTTTAATCGATGCAACCAAACCACGACCTTGAGTACGACCTTGGTTCAGCTCAATACGCTTCCAACCCGTTGAGGTTTTCAGCCACCAATGCGAGTAATCAAAGATTCCTGTCATTGGCTCGGTGTGTGAATAAAGCTTCACCCACCCTTTAACACCATATACCGATGTAATGCGTCCTACTACAAGCGCTTGCTCAGGAGCGGTCGCCTGTTTCAATGCAGACATAGCACTACCTCAAATATTAAGCGTTTTTGTCAGCTTCTTTAACAAGCTGAGCAACACGGTCAGAAAGCTGCGCGCCTTGGCCTACCCAGTGATTAACACGGTCTAGGTCAACACGTAGACGTTCTTCTTGACCACGAGCGATTGGGTTAAAGAAACCTACACGCTCAATGTAACGACCATCACGAGCACGACGACTGTCAGCCACGTTCAAGTGATAGAATGGGCGCTTTTTAGAGCCACCACGAGAAAGACGAATAGTTACCATATTATTGGTTCCTTATTGCTTAACAAAACCCTTCTTGCCACCCGTTATTGGGCACCTAGTACAAGAAGGCGGCATATTCTAGTCGATTTGACTAAAAAACAAAAGGGCGAATCATCGCCCTTTTGAATAATTTTGCTAGTTTTTTAACCAGCAATACAAATAATACGCTGTAATTTTAATTTAACATTAAAACTTAGGGGGAAAACCGCCACCAGGGAAGTTACCACCTCCGCCCGGCAAACCACCAGGCATCATGCCACCTAACCCACGCATCATTTTCTTCATTCCGCCTTTAGAACCCATTTTCTTCATCATTTTCTGCATTTGTTTATGCTGTTTTAACAAACGATTTAAGTCTTGGATCTGAAGGCCGGCGCCCGTAGAAATACGTTTTTTACGAGAACCATTGATTTTATCAGGGAAGCGACGCTCAGCAGGTGTCATAGAATTAATAAGTGCTTCCATTTGAACAAACATCTTATCGTTCACTTTATCCTGAATGTCACCCAGCTGTCCCATTCCCGGAAGCTTGTCTAACATAGAGGTCATCCCCCCCATGTTCTTCATCTGCTGAAGCTGTTCTTTAAAGTCTTCTAGGTCAAACCCTTTGCCTTTTTGCAGTTTGCCTGCAAGCTTCTCAGCCTTTTCTTTATCGATTTTCTGCTCAGCCTGCTCGATAAGAGAAAGCATATCCCCCATACCCAAAATACGAGATGCTAATCGATCAGGGTGGAAAGGCTCTAAGGCATCCGTTTTTTCACCAACACCTAAAAACTTAATAGGCTTACCAGTGATATGACGCACAGACAAGGCAGCACCGCCACGGGCATCACCATCCGTTTTAGTCAGTATCACACCCGTTAGTGGCAGAACGTCGCCAAATGCTTTGGCAGTATTCGCAGCATCTTGACCCGTCATGGAGTCAACGACAAATAACGTTTCTACAGGATTAATCGCACCATGAAGCGCTTTAATCTCCGCCATCATGTCTTCATCAATGGCCAAACGACCTGCCGTATCGACGATCAAAACATCTTTATGGGCTTTTCTAGCCACATCAATAGCATTGTTCGCGATATCGATCGGTTTTTGCGAGATGTCACTTGGAATAAAATCAACACCGACATCCGATGCTAACGTTTCCAACTGCTTTATAGCGGCTGGACGATATACGTCCGCACTGACGACCGCGACCGATTTCTTTTGGCGCTCTTTCAAAAACTTCGCAAGTTTACCGGCCGATGTTGTTTTACCTGCACCCTGAAGACCTGCTAGCAAAATAACGGCAGGAGGCGTCGCACGTAAGTTTAATTCATCATTCGCCTGCCCCATAACCGCTTCAAGCTCTTGCTTGACGATTTTCAGGAATACTTGCCCTGGACTAAGACTCTTAGTTACTTCCGTACCGACAGCGCGCTCTTTTACGGCTGCAATAAAGTCTTTAACGACCGGTAATGCCACATCGGCTTCAAGCAATGCCATACGCACTTCACGCAAGACATCCTTGATATTGTCTTCTGTCAATTTGGCGCGGCCACGGATTTTATCCAGTGACGACGTCAAGCGATTCGATAAATTGTCGAACATGGAGCCCTCAAAATTTTGCTTTAATTGGAAAAAACCTACGTTCACGGTTTAACCAAGGTTAAATTGACCTTATTATAGCGAATAATTAACAAGGGAAGCTACGAATAACTCCTTCGTCGTTCAGTTGGATACCTTCCTACTTCCTTTTCATAACGAAATATTTAACTGCGGACTGGTTAATTTCATGACCCAACTGACCCTTTGGCTTGCGTGCATTACTTCTATCGTTGCTGGAGGAACGTACTTCAAACGCCCCGGCGCTCAAATGACCCAACTTTTTGGGTCACTCGCAATTGGCATCCACATGCTGGCTCTCGTGCAATTGCTTCGCAGTCAAGATGGCTTTAACTTCCTGACCATTGGTCTATTGATTGCCCTGATCGGCAACACCTTCCTATGGTTCAGCAATCGCAACAAGGACCTCTCTCTACTTTTATGCTTCGCTTACCCGTTGGCAGCTATTATTATTGCACTTAACGCAATAGAGCCTTGGAAGCTAGAACAACTCCACAGTCAGTCGTTTGGTACCTCTATTCATATTTTAATTGCATCGGTCGCTTATAGCTTGTTTATGGCGGCCTGCGGTGTTGGCATCCTTCTTTCCATACAAGAACACCAATTAAAACATCACAAGCTAAAACAACTGCTACGAGTCCCCCCGCTGCAAGTACTTGAACGCCTTATGTTTGAATTCCTATGGGCCGCCTTCATTTTGCTTACTGCGACGATCGCAACGGGGTTCTATTTCATTGAAGATATGTTCGCCCAACATTTAGCCCACAAGACCTTTTTTACCATCAGCTCTTGGCTCGTATTTGCAAGCTTATTGGTAGGCAGACATTTCCTTGGATGGCGCGGTCAACTGTCCGTGAAATGGACGCTAAGCGGCTTTATTTTACTCATGCTTGCCTACTTTGGCAGCAAGATCGCATTGCAAATTATTTCAATGTAATCAGCGCCTTTTCAGTACGTTAAAATGACGAGTCGCAAGCACTTGTAAATTGTCGTTTGACACGGACTTCTAATACGCTAATAATCCCACTATTATAATGAATGAGGCGATCCCTTTTTGAACGATGTCCCCTTAGGTATTCTCGGTGGAATACTGTTCTTTTTAATCCTTTTCTCTGGTTTCTTTTCCAGCTCAGAAACAAGCATGCTTTCGATCAATAAATATCGACTTAAGCATCTTGTTAAAAATGGCCACCGATCCGCGTCTAAAGCCTCTAAACTCTTAGAACGCCCAGACCGCTTAATTGGCGTCATTCTAATTGGCAATAACTTTGTCAACATTCTGGCATCCGCGATCGCGACCATTATTGCGGTAAGAATCTGGGGCGATGCTGGGGTTGCGATTGCGACCGCTGCGCTGACGTTTATTATTCTGATCTTTGCTGAAGTCACACCAAAGACCATTGCAACCATTCACCCTGAAAAAATTGCCTTCCCGGCTTCTTGGGCTCTGACCGTTTTACTTAAAACGCTTTATCCACTGGTTGTTATTGTTAACACACTGTCAAATGGCTTAATAAGGCTACTGGGCATAAAACCCGCAAACAGCGAACAAAACACGCTTAACTCGGAAGAGTTACGCACCATCGTAAACGAGGCCAGCGGCCTTATTCCTGCCGCTCACCAAGAGATGCTCATTTCAATTCTCGACCTAGAAAAAGTCTCGGTAGATGACATCATGGTTCCACGTAACGAGGTCGTCGGCATCGACATAGAAGATTCGATCGAAGAAATCATCGAGCAAATATGTCAAAGCCGCCACACGCGTATGCCTGTTTATAATGGCGAAATTAACAAAGTTATCGGCGTGCTTCACGCGCGTAACGCCGCTCTGTTTTTACGCGAAGAAAACCCAACAAAAGCCGCTTTATTAAAAGCCACACTTCCACCTTACTTTATTCCTGAAAGCACACCTCTTAACACCGTATTGTTGAACTTCCAAAAAGACCACCAGCAAATGGGGATCGTGGTTGACGAATATGGTGACGTACAAGGCATTGCAGCGCTCGAAGACGTATTAGAAGAAATTGTCGGCGAATTCACCCCTCCAACACAAGATGAGGAAGAAGAGATTCAGTCCTTAGAAGACGGGGCTTTTAGAATAGACGGCTCAACACATATTCGAGACATTAATAAGACATTGGAATGGCACCTACCGACAGATGGTCCAAAGACATTGAACGGTCTTATTATTGAAACATTGGAATTTATACCAGAACGCCCAACAAGTTTGTGGGTGGACAACTACTTGATCGAAATCCAAGAAATAGAAGACAAAGTAGTAAAGTATGCCAAGCTACACTTGAGGCGCTGACCCTCAATTTAAGAGGTTACAAAGAATGAGATATTGCCCAAAATGTGGACATCAGGTTTCTATGGAGATCCCTGAAGGCGACAACCGCCAACGCGCTGTCTGCCCTCAATGCCATCATATAGACTATGACAACCCGAGACTCATCACGGGCACGATTCCCTTGTTCGATGGAAAAATCTTACTCTGTAAACGCAACATAGAGCCTCGAATAGGCTATTGGACTCTGCCTGCTGGTTTTATGGAAAACCAAGAAACCACCAGCGAAGGCGCACTCCGAGAGACAGTCGAAGAATGCGGCTCTAATGCAATATGCAAGCAAGCATTCAGCATGATCAGCATCCCCAAGATCAACCAAATACACCTTTTCTATATTGCTGAGTTGCCTCAACCCGACTTCCATGCAACCGAGGAAAGCTCCGAAGTCGCGCTGTTCGCCTTAGATGACATCCCTTGGGAGGATTTAGCATTTAGCAGCGTTGAGATGACATTAAGGTTATTTATTGAAGACCATAGCAAAGGCTCCTACGGTTTCCATGAAGACACCATTCGTATCAATAGTATTCCAAGGTAAGAACACTGGACTAAGAGACTCTAGGCTGAGACAACTTAGACTGAGATAACCTAGACTTAATTAGCTTAAAGCAAATAACGCTCAGAATGAGTCGTCTAAGTCTCTATTGAAATCAAATGGTAGGCAACCTCTTCATAAGGATGAGCGGATTTCAACGCGGTAACAACCTGCACTTTTAACTCAGACTTAAGAACCATCTCAACACGATATTCATCGACAGATTCAACATCACCGCCCGCCTCTCCGATAAACGGAGTCGCGTTTGCAGTTGGTTTAAACTGCCCTTGACCTAACGTTTGCCAGCAACACTTTTCATAATCGCCAATTTGACCACCACCCACTGCAAAAACAGCGTCTTTAACCACTTCTAAGTGCGTTTCAGGCACATAAAAAACAAGTGAATACATTTTTATCACCTTCTAATCACCTTCCATTTAATTCAATTCTGTCATTTTTATTAGTACAAAAAAGTAAGTCGTGATGTTCGAACAATCATCTCAAAGCAATGCGATTTGTTCTTGTGTTTCAGGCAGGTTAACCTGCTTAAAAGGCAAAGCACTGTTCGCAACAAGCTTATCATCAAGCCAAGACGCCAATGTGGGCGCGGCAATATTATCGGAAGAGTGCACAAACACGGTTGGTTTTAGACCTCTTTCAAGCCAGCTTTTAAGTTTTGCCGCCCATTGATCTAGCCAAACGTGATTGCGCTCTAAATCAGGATGCCCAATAAACCGGACCACTGGCGACTGAGCGGTAGCGACTGCATGACAGGGCACCCTAGGCTTCTTCCGCTGCGCGTCTTTTAAGCTCTCACTGTATGCCTCGGTCGAGAACACAGGCCGCGAATCCATCACGACTTTATCCACACTTTGATTTGACAAATATCGCAAGAACTCGGACTCAACCTCGCCTTTATCGAAGTAATGTAAATGGCGAACTTCTATACTCAGCGGAGCGAGAAGCTCCCAGGACTCAATCAATGCCAAGATCTCAGGTAACGAAGATGCATCCAATTGTTGCGGAAATTGAACCATGGTCGGCCCAAGCTTTTTATCCAATGAAGCAAGTTTCATTTGAAATCGCTTCCAGTCAGTAAGACGTTCCTGAAAAGGGCGTTCAACAATCTGATGAGTAACGGTTTGAGGCGCTTTAAAACAGAAACGAAAGTCATCATTGACCTGATCGTACCAACGCTTTAATTGATTTTCCTCAATGTCGGTATAGAACGTACTACCCACCTCAACACTTTGGAAAACCTTAGAATACTCTCTTAATCGCTCAGCACTGGGTACAGATGAAGAATAGAGCCAATTAACCCACGCAGAGTGCTGCCATTGCGCCATACCATAACGAAGGTAGGGCTGCCCGTCATGAATTGTCATAACGCTCGGTATTCAACAGAGTCGATGTAATATAGTTTTTCGCCTTCCGCCCTGCGAATAGTGACTTCATCACCCTCTTCCTTTTTCAGTAGAGCCTTTGCAACAGGCGAATCGATACTGATGTAATCTGAATGGTGGTCAAGTTCATCTGGACCGACTATTCGAAACGTTTCCAGCTTTCCATCCTCATGCTCTAGTGTTACCCAAGCACCGAAAAAAATTCTAGAAACATCATTCGGAGCTCTATCTACAACCGTACAATGGTCGAGACGCTTTTCCAAATAACGAACCCGACGATCTATCTCCCTCAACTGCTTCTTACCGTATATGTATTCGGCATTTTCAGAACGATCACCCTGTTTAGCGGCATCACTTACTGTTTGCGTTACGGCAGGGCGCTTCTCTTTCCATAAATACTTCAGCTCCGCCAGCAATTTATCGGCACCTTCTTTCGTCAAGTAAGCGGATTTTTTAGGTGCGGGGGGACGATATCGACTCATAATGCGTTTTCTAATAACTCCCAAATTCCATAAAGCATCCATTGTACAACAAACAAAAACGCTCGACCTAAGCCGAGCGTTGCAACCCTTTAACTTTATGTAAAGAGTTCAGTCAATTTTATTAGCGACAACGAATTAGCAGACAGCTAGTCTGCTTTTGTAACATGCACGTCCATTTGAGGATATGGAATGCCGACACCATTTTCATCAAATGTGTACTTAATTTTTTCTAGCAAATCCGCTCTTACACCCCAGTAGTCTTCAAATTTTCAACAATAGACGCTATTAAAAAAGCTTTAGAATATTGATAACACTATGAAAACTAAACTTATTAGGCCACCAAAAGCTAAAAGACGAAATTGATTATCTTTGGCGAAAAGAAAGGCCTGAAATCACAAAGATCGTTACTTGGGCCGCAGGGCTTGGCGATAGATCTGAAAATGCAGATTATCAATACAACAAGCGAAAATTACGTGAAATAGATCGACGTGTCAGATTTTTGAGAAAGACATTAGATGACATTAAAGTGGTTGATTACCACCCTCAACAAGACGGCAAAATATTTTTTGGCGCATGGGTTGAGCTAGAAGATGAGGACGAGAATACTATTTTCTTTCGAATTGTAGGAACAGAAGAAATCTATGGGCGTAAAGATTACATATCGATCGACTCTCCAATGGCACGAGCCTGCCTGAAAAAAGAAGTTGATGATGAAGTTATAGTAAAAGCACCTTCAGGTGATAAAAGTTGGGTCGTAAATAAAATTACATACCGTCACGAGCAGCAAAATATATGAAGGCCCAGAACACGCAATCTGCAACTACAGTGCTAGTAAGGGACGAATAAGCCTAAAAGCTGAAGATACACTGCATAAGATGCGCAAAAAATGCAGCAAATACACAGAATAGGCAGATAGCTTGCGCTTCTATTGGTTAAACAAAGAAGTCAGAAAACACAGCCAAGCCGTTTGGGAAAACCCCATTGCGGTGTTCCCCGCCGCCGTCCTGTTATGATATAAACCCTTTATCAGTGAATAAACGATTTTTGCTCTTTAAAAACATAACCTTAAAACAGTCCTCAATTGATTGAAGGGGTTTAGGGCGCGTTTTACATAAAAATCAAAAACTTAGCTTGAAATAATGGCGAAAATTCACTAATTTTAAGCATACCTCTTGTGGATAACTTGAGGGCGGGGGAAACGCTAGGTTAACCTGCTGAAATGATTGGAAAAAATAAGGGTACTGTTTCAGACCCGCTGGCCGCTTAGGCCGTTGAGACTTTAAAGATCTCCGCCACGCAAACCAATTCCCCGTTTCAGACCCGCTGGCCGCTTAGGCCGTTGAGACTGGGGGTTGGGGTTTCTATTTTTCGTTAGTATTCAGAGTTTCAGACCCGCTGGCCGCTTAGGCCGTTGAGACAAGATATTATCTTCGTTATGGCGGAAATTATCAATGTTTCAGACCCGCTGGCCGCTTAGGCCGTTGAGACTTACTGAACGAAGACTGGGAGGCATGGGAGCAGAATGTTTCAGACCCGCTGGCCGCTTAGGCCGTTGAGACTTTGGCGGTATTGCCATCATCTCCTCATCAAGCTGTTTCAGACCCGCTGGCCGCTTAGGCCGTTGAGACAAGTAATACTTGCTCAAGTCTTCAGCTATACGATAGGTTTCAGACCCGCTGGCCGCTTAGGCCGTTGAGACTTAGATAGAAGTTGAGAACACGTCAGATGGATTAAGTCGTTTCAGACCCGCTGGCCGCTTAGGCCGTTGAGACTTTGACGCATAAACCTGCGCGCACAAGTGCGTTCTGTTTCAGACCCGCTGGTCGTTGAGACGTGTGACGATGAACCATGACTGTTGGATTGGAACGGTTCGGTTTAACTGGGGGCGATCCGTTAGACAAGACCCCCTCCCAGCCTTAAGTAAGTGAGAGGAGCGAGCTTTGTTCCCTCCCCTTACTTAAGGGGAGGGTTAGGGAGGGGTCTATTAACTGGGAACATCGTTTGCACGTTAAGCGTTCATAAGGACAAATAAACCAATGGATATTAAAATCAAATTAAAGAAAGTTTATAGAATTGCACCAGCGTCATAGTTACCACCACACAAGTTTCAGACCCGCTGGCCGCTAAAGTAACTCTGACGAAGGCCTGAGTCTAAATGGGTTTGAATTTTTGAAACCATTTTCACAAAAAACTAGAATGACCGACGTCTACTTTAATTTTACTTTTTTATAATTTTCTTTACATAATTTGTCCTTAATGTTTAACATGGCATGAGACTGAAAACAGATATGCGAAGGAATGTGGTAGTTTTTAAGTAGCTTACCTTTAATCTCTCTCCCCTCCTCGTGACTCCTTTGCTATCTGAATATTTACGACAACGAAAGGAGATCATCGTGGCACGCACAAGGTTGGTAGATAGCTCTCAATTAGACGCTCTGCAAAGCGCACTCTCTTCTCTAGACCAAGAATCACAATGGCAAACCTATGAATGCACTTTAATCACCCCTATGTACGGCGGTGGTGTTGAAGCTGGTGAGGTCGATAAACAAATGCCCATACGAGCCAGTGAAATTCGAGGCCATTTACGCTTTTGGTGGCGTTTACTTTATGGCACACAAGACAGCAAAGAAACCTTTGATAGAGAAAAAGCTATTTGGGGAGGCATTGCGGCAAATCCAAAAGATATTAAAAAAAGTCTAGTTTCTATCAAAGTAACCACTCACGCCCCCATACACTTAAAGCCCTCAACTACCTACACCGATGTGAAGAATGGAAACACTAATAAAATAAACAAAAACAGCCTCGGCTATGCCTTCGGGGCAGCAAGTATTCTTACAGAAAATGAAGAAGATATTTGTTGGTTAAGTGAAGGAACACGCTTTACCCTTTATATAAAACTTGATATTCCAGAACCTTCCCACAAGAACAAAGAAGACATTGAGGAACAAATTAATTCAAGCATTAAATATTGGGCTAATTTCGGCGGATTAGGGGCACGAACACGCAGAGGTTTTGGTTCGATATATTCTTCTGCATTCTCCATAAAATCTAACACAGAAATAGAAAGCCTAATTAAAAAGCTAACTAATTCAAAATTTGCTTTACTTCAAAGTAAGTCCGCAAGTGCTGTTACCGCATGGGAAACTGCGAGTCAGCGGCTTTCCTCTTTTAGGCAAATTGGAATTGGCCGTAAAAGCCATAAAAATCGCAGTACATGGCCAGAGCCAGATCAGCTTAGGCGTTTTACAGACAAAAATGACAACGGTAAGCACAAACCAGAGCATAAAGCTGGTAATGTTTTTCCTAGAGCAGCCTTTGGGATGCCTATTTTATTTAAATTTAAAAGTTCGTCTGATCCTCAAACACTCAGACTGCTTCCTCAAGGCGCTGAAAGGTTTGCAAGCCCATTAATAATAAGGCCAATACAACTCCAAGAGGGTTGTGTAGCGATCGCATTGCTCCTGCCCAACTGGCAGCAAGCACTAACACAAGAACTGGAGCTACAGACAGAGAAAGATGATACTTTTCTAGTGGCTAACAAGGAGCCCCCCATGTCCTGGGGAGAGCGAAATGGCGCTGAGTTAGCAAGCCTTATCACTCCAATGCAAGGTCGCGCTGACAATCCACTTGAAGCTTTTCTGGATTACTTTGAAAAAGGACGTTAACAATGAACACCTACCTAATCACCATCGCCATTGGTCCTGTTCAAAGTTTAATTGAAGCAGCACGCCGGACTCGCGATTTATGGACAGGCTCATGGGTACTGTCTGAGTGCGCAAAAGCCGCAGCCAAAAGCTTACATGACAACCAAGCTAACTTACCTAATACTGGCTCTTCTTGCTTGATTTTTCCAAGCCCTGAATCACCAGAGACAGAGTTACTACCGTCTGACTTTAATGATCAATACGCCAATATTTCAAATGTAATACGTGCTGAAATACAAGCAGAAGAGACGGATGATATAAAAGTCATTGCCGAACAAGCAAAACAAGCCGCTAAAAATCGACTTACAGCGATAGCAGAAAGCGCGCTAAATTCAGCAAAAGGGTTACCGATTCGTCGTGACCTTTGGCATAACCAGATTGAACATATCCTCGAAATGTTCGCTGTCTGGGTCAAAGTAGAAGACAACCAATATCAAACGGCGTCTAAAAAGCTCAATGCGCTGCTACTGGCACGTAAAGCAAGTCGCCACTTTGAGAATCCAGAGATTTCAGAAGAGCATGGTTCACTGCTTAAATCGTCTCTAGACGGAGCATCAGAATCCGTAGTCGCTTTAGAAGAGAAGGACAAAACAACTTCTGAAGAGAGCAATAGCATTGTCAGTTTTAAAAGCGGATCAATCAAACGCTACAAACGTAAGCTGGGGCTAGCGAATAAAGAAGTGCTCGATGCGTTAGGGGTCATTAAACGACTGTCTGGAAAAGCCGAGCAATTTACACCTTACCCCAGAATTTGTGCGGATGATTGGCTAAATACCCTATCAAACGACCAACAGGAAAGCCTCTCGTTACACTTTGACAAGCTTAAAAATGCTACGGATTCCGATTACGGCGATGCTTGCCTAGTTACGGATGTAAAAGGTAACAACAATGCGTATAGCGACTTTCCATTTGACGGCGAGCTTTTGTACGACTTTCGATTGCAAAACGCGCTACAAAATACAGAAAGAGACAAAAGCCTAAGCACATCAGAGCAACGTGTGTTAGGCGAGCTGCAAAATAGCCTTCGTAGCATTAACAGTAACCCAGTACCCTATGGCGTTATTCTAAAAGCCGATGGCGATAACATGGGAGAACTCTTCTCCCAAGCTCAATCCGCGACACAATCAAGAGCCATTTCTCAGGCACTGCATAAATTTGCCAGCAGCGTCAGGCAATTAGTACAAAAACATCAAGGTCATGCCATTTACGCAGGTGGCGACGATGTACTGGCAATGCTCCCCCTAGACCAAGCAATTCCCTGTGCAGAAGGCCTTATAGACGAGTTTAGCAATTGCATGTCAAGCATAATACAAGAGCATCACCTAGACATTACAAAAGTACCTTCGCTGTCCGTCGGGTTAGCAATCGGCCACTTTATGCAACCTCTCGGCCACCTACGAGCACGAGCCGTACGGGCAGAAAAACTCGCCAAAGGTGACCACCTTCCTTCAGACAAGAAGCGAAACGCGCTTAGTATTTGCCTTGGTCTACGGTCAGGGCCTGAAGTGAGCTGGCGTTGCAGATGGGACGACGAAGAAACAATAAACGCCTTGAAGACAGTTATGAACGCCTACAGCGGAAACGCTCAGGAACTTTCCAGTCGAACAGGTTTCGCTATTCGTTCTGTGGCGTTGCAATTTGCTTGGTCTAAAACATCGTCTGAGATCATCTCCCCCATTCAACAAGCGGAACTGAAACGCTTACTCGACAACCTGAACAAAAAAGGTGGAGAACACAAAATCTCCAAAGAGATGATCGCACTCTTGACCCAACAAGCTGAGCATATCGGCCTAGAAGCCCTCGCGGACCTGCTCATTATTGCCCGCTGGCTCTCCGCGAAAGCTATGTCTGATTTAGGAGCAATGGAATAATGCACACTCACGATCAAAAAGAAAACACCTACCTACTGGATCCGAAAGCGCCGTTAATTATTCGCTCTGGCAGGCCTTTTGACGAACAAGCAGGCGCTGACGATGCACGCTTTCCGCCGCCCTCTACCATGGCGGGCGCTCTGCGAGCCGCTTACGCACGTGCAAACAACATCGGCTTTAATAAAGAAAACACGCAAGACATCTTGTCTAAAGCAATTAAAGGCCCTCTTCCTGTTAAGCAAAGCACCGAAGAAGATATAAAGACATTGCTTGTGCCAAAGCCCGAAGATGCGCAATATTATTATGATCAGGCAGGAAACATCGAAATCGTCCGTCTTTCCCCAAGAGAGCTGGATGAAAACGAAGGTTGGGATCTCCCACGCCGCTTACTTCCAGTTTCTTATCATGACGATCAAGAAAAACGACATGGAAAGCCCGCGAAAGGCGCACAATGGTGGTCACTAAAAGACTTATTGGAGTGGAGGCTGCATAAGCCAATTAACTACAAAGAAGTACACAAGAATGGCTGGATTCCGCCAGCCGACGACATTCGCACCCACGTCGCCATTAATCCTCAAAGCTTTGCCGCAGAAGACGGGCAGCTATTCCAAACATCTGGCTTACCGATGTGGCAAGTAAAAAAAGAGAATCAGTCAGCTTTTCCAGACGAGAAGATCTTGCTTGCAGGGTGTATTAATGGTGACTTGTTTCCCGAAGCCCACTCTAAAAATGACACACCGCAATCATTAAATATTGGTGGAGAGCGGCGGTTAGCTGAAATCCTCACTGAAGATCAACTCTGGCCGCAGCCAGACGAACAAATCCTACGAGACATCCTCGAAGGGGAAGCTCTCTCTCTTACCCTGCTAACACCTGCCATTTTTAAAGACGGTTGGCTTCCTTGCCAACAAGACGAAAATGGCCATTTTATTTATCGTCCACCAAACACCAACACCCTAGAACTGGAACTTGTCAGTGCTGCCATTGGCCGCTGGACAGCACAGTCAGGCTGGGATCTTGCAAAGCATCAACCTAAACCTTCTCGTAAATTGGTTCCCGCAGGCGCCGTATATTGGTTTCGAGTAAGAGAAGGCAATAAGCATGATTTAGAACAACTTTGGTTTAGCAATATCAGCACCAAAGAACAAGATAGAAAAGACGGCTTCGGCCTTGTTTTACCGCATTCGACAACCCTTTCTGCATCTGGAGCAAAATAATGGACTTAAATATCTACCACCTGCATACACACTCTGCCCTTCACTGTGGAACAGGCCAATCCGCTGGTATTGTCGATTTACCCATAGCCAGAGACAAAGCAACTCATTTACCCATCGTCCCAGGCTCCTCACTACGAGGTGTTTTAAGAGACAAAATACGAGCCAATGAGAAAGACATCGAAAAAGCACTATTTGGCCCGAGAGACATTCAGTCGAGTGAGCAAAGTTTCGCGGGTGCGCTGTCACTCGGCGACGCCAACCTACTTGTTCTACCCATTCGCTCCTTAAATGGCATTGTCGCCTATGCGACCTGCCCATTTGTTTTACGAAATTATGCGAACGACACAAAAATATCAGTAAAAGAAACTCCTCTTCCACAACCGAGCGCCCAACAAGCTCTTGTAAGCAATGAAAATGTGAATGTTATTCAGCATGACAATCATACGGAGCTGCTTGTCTTGGAAGATTTAGACATCTCCGCTGAAAAAGACGAAAAGGTTCAAGCATGGGCAAAGAAAATTGCAGAAGCCGTCTATTCAGAACAAAGCGACTTAAAAGATGAGTTCATTAACCGTTTTGTTGTCCTAAGCGACAACGTATTTAGCTATCTCAGCACCACGGCAACGGAGTTGCGCACGCGCATCCGCATCACCGAAAAAACAGGTGTTGTAAAAGAGGGAGCTCTTTGGAGTGAAGAAAACTTACCTGCTAATGCCATTTTGTGGGGGGTATACAGCCTAAGTGATTCCCGTGATAAAAAACAGGAACTCACCGCACCGGAACTAAAAGAAAAGCTCAGCGCATCCTATACACTGCAAATGGGTGGCAACGCTGGCATTGGCCGTGGCCTTGTCAGCCTTTTCACTAAAAAAGAAGAAAAAGAAACAGGAGGTCAAGAATGATCTCTGTTCGACAACATAAAATCGCAGAAGCGGCCTACGATTGCGTGAACAAACGCATAGAAGAAGGCATCGACCAAAAAAAGTACGCTGCACTAGCAAATAAACTTCCAAACTTAATCTTACAGAATGGCCTCGCACAAGCAACGGGCTTTCTAATGGCTAAAAACGAATCGACAAATGAACATAAAAAATTATTAAACGACCTCGCCTTCGTGGTTAATAGCGGCCACCTAGAAAACCAGAATACGCCAAACTCAGACAACGGCAAAGAGCTGCACCAGCAAATCATTCAGTCTGATATGACAAAATTCATGCAGTTAACTCAACAATCCCTCGATGCCAGTGGAGCACTTCGTCGCTATGTTCAAGGTTTAATGGACACAAACAAAAAGGATGATGATTCGCAGGAGGAAACCTTATGAGCTCTGTTCAATTAGTTCCCCAGAGATTATTTAACATTTATGAGATGCACCTAAAAAGTAGAACAAGTAATGGCCTGCATTCGGGCTTATTATTGGATAAGGGCTACCCTGCATCCTCCACTGGTGTTAATACAGATAAGGAAGCAAAAGCCCGCTTTATTAAGAGCATATGTGGTATTAAAGCAAGCGAACTCTATACAAAGGAATTTAACCAATGGTTACGACTAACAAGTAAAAAATCGAATTCGGGTAAACACACAAACAATTTTGAACAATTACCTTTAACCCTCTCCAATCGGCTACTAATTGGGTTAAACGGAGGTGGTGCACTAGAAACAGGCTGCATGATCAATCACCACAATGGCATGCCTTATATACCTGGATCAAGCATAAAAGGCGCAGTACGAAACTTTGCAAGTCGTAACTTAAAAGACCATGAAAGCGTATGGGTACAATTTTTTGGCAATAAGCCAGAAGACGATTTAGAAGACCCTTTTGCAGGCTTGATTACCTTTCACGATGCATGGTGGATACCCAATAGTGCTCCATCAGAGAATGCTGGTAATTTCAGTAATTTTCCATTTATACAAGACATCGTTACTACACACCATGCTGAGTATTATTCTAAGGAAGGTAAGTCTCTCGCAACCGATTTTGATGATCCTATACCCAACTCTTTAATCAGCGTTCATGGCAGCTTTTTGTTTGTCATTGGAGGGAATGAAAATTACTTGGGTGTAGTGAAACAAATGCTTGAAAAAACGCTTAAAGAAAATGGCATTGGTGCAAAAAGCACTGCTGGCTATGGCTACTTTGACGAAGCTGATGAATCGATAACAAAGCAGTTTTCAATACTCTTAAGCGATACAGAAAACACGAACACAACTCCCCATTCATCTGAACTAATTCGCGAAGTTAGCGAGATCAAGTTAAGTAAAATTCCCGATATATTTGGTAGAAATAGAAATAAAACCAAAAACGAAAAAGGAAAAGACTATAGATCACTATGTCTACTAGTTTGCAAGCACTTTGGTGATGAAATAGCAAATTGGGCGACGGAGTCGGGTAATAAAGCCAAGGCCTACAAAGAACTAAAAGAGTTTTTGGAATAAAACCAGTTAACCCTTTTATGAGCAAATCTGAGAGAGCGTAGAAGTGCAAAGCAACCTGTTAAATCCTCATTTACAACCGTTAAAATAAAAGCGAGTCAGAATGGAACTACTAACTAAGTTTTGGAGTTTACTGTCAAATTATGGAAACGCCCTCAATCTTATTGCAATAGTAATAAGTGTAATCGCCCTATCTCGTTCCTTAAGTAAGTCTGTCCCTATTCTTTATAGGCTAGGAAAAGCACTATCAAGCCATGAAATACTGATCTACGCAGATGATCGGTATGAAGATTTAAAAGAAACCTTAGAGGACTCTGGCTTATTCGACCCTAAGAAAATAAAAAAAGTGGGGATTAATAACCTAGATAAAATCAGATCTGCCGACATTTGTATTGTCCATTATCAATGCGCTAAAAACTCAATAATAAAAGAAAATGATCGTCTTAACCTTCAAGAGCACCAACGAGACAATACAATTAGTCGCATAATTAACCTCAAATCAAATAACAATAGCCTAATTGTTTACGCACCTCATGGAGAAAGGCTACAAAACGAAGAATTTGGTTTACTTGACTCTAAAAACAATACCGCACTAACTAACTTTCGAGGCAGGTTAGTGTCCGATGTACTCATATCAATGATCGCTATGAAAAGACAAAAAGCTCTTTTTTAGTTTTTAATGTAAGCAACTTAAGGTCAATAGAGGCCATAAAATGAACAACGCCAAAACTAAATCCGATACAGATGGCGAGCAGTATCTAAAAGACAGCTTTCAACGCGAACAAGAGTTGCTCGAAAGTAAACTCTTGTTCGCAAACCAAAACATTACCCATAATGGTGAACGAGGTGAGGTTAACGAAAAGCACTTTATCGAATATCTACGTTCGCACCTACCAAAGCGCTATTCCGTTGATTCGGCCATAGTAGTCGATTCCAATGGAAAAACCAGCAATCAGATTGACATTGTTGTCTACGACAATCAGTACACCCCAACACTCTTTGCACAACAAGATTTTTGCTACGTACCCGCAGAAGCGGTTTATGCCGTTATAGAAGTAAAGCCTGAAGTAAATAGAGACTATATCGAATACGCACAAAAACAAGCCTATTCAGTTGAAGCGCTAGAACGCACAAGTATAGAGATCACTCATGCTGGTGGAGTGTATAAACCTAAACCACTTTTCAAAATAATCACTGGGCTTATAGCCTTAAAAACAGGCTGGCAAGAAGGCTTAGCGAGCAACAGTTTCAAAGACGCTATTCAAATGCCATATACTAATCAAACAAGGCTTGATTTTGTCACGTCATTACAAGGCGGCCATTTTGATTGCTTCGAAAAGGGAAACGAACACTACAGCCAGCAGAATCATCTCACCTTTTTCTTATTTAGATTGCTAAGTCAACTACAGTCACTGGGCACTGTCCCAGCCGTAGACTGGAACAAGTACGCAAACGTTTTAACAGAACAGTCTAAACCAGATTAAAGGTAACAATGCTGAATTCCCCTCTTATAGACGCCGTTTTGCCTTTACGCAGTGTGGTCATCACACTGCGTTGGCTGTCGCCAAGCAAAACGGGCTTTTTGCATCATGCGGGTTTGCACGCTTGGGTACGCTTTCTCGCTGGCAGTCCAGAACAGTTTAGCGACTTTATCGTCGTCGAACCTATAGAAAACGGCCACATTAGTTACCAAGCAGGAGACGGTTACAGGTTTCGAATTACCGTGTTAAACGGTGGTGAAAGCCTGCTCGATACGCTCTTCTCTTCGTTAAAACGGCTCCCAGAAAGCGCCGCTAATCACCCAGACATAGCGGGCGCTTTCTCGGACAACCTCGTCTTAGAAAAAATCGAAGATACATTTGAGCACCATCAAGTCACACAAATAGAAGACCTAAGCGTGTTTGATATTAATGCGCTAATGCTCGAAACCGCGGTTTGGTCACGTCAACGACGGTTCAAAGTGGCCTTCAACACCCCAGCGAGGCTCGTCAAACCCAAGCCAGAAGATGGCACAGAGCTAAAAGGCCAAAACCGTTACTGCCGTGATAAATCCGACTTAAACTGGCAGCTCTTTACGCATCGCCTCACCGATACCTTTATTAACCTCTTTCAAAGCCGAACTGGCGAGCGTTTACAAAGGCAAAACTGGCCCGAAGCGCAACTCCACGCAGGGTTAGCGGTTTGGCTAAACAACAGTTACACCAATAAAAAAGAGAAAAAAGTCAAAGACGCCAGCGGCATGTTGGCGCAAATGCAAATCGAGATTGATGACGACTTCCCTGCCGATTTACTCGCGCTTCTTGTTCTGGGTCAATACATCGGCATGGGCCAAAATCGCGCATTCGGTATGGGGCAATATCAACTGCAAGATGCTTATGGTTACTGCAGCTACCCTCGCCCTCAAGCGGCCAAAAGTCTGCTCGAAAAAAGTCTATCTGATGCAAGCTTACACCAAGCCTGCCAAACCATGTACCCAAGACAAGCTAACTTTGACTCGTCGGACACCGACGAAGAGCATCACGACGCCATCGACGAGCTGCTTACCAAACTCTATGTAAGCCGCGAACGTATTTTCAAACGAGAGTTTACTCCAAGCCAGTTACACTCTGTCGAAATCGAAAAGCCAGAAGGCGGAACACGACTGCTGTCGGTTCCCAATTGGCACGACCGCACCTTACAAAAAGCGGTAACAGAATGCCTTGGCAACACCCTAGAACACATATGGATGAAGCACAGCTATGGCTACCGAAAGGGACACTCTCGCCTACAGGCCCGAGACCAAATCAACCAATACATTCAGCAAGGCTACGAATGGGTACTCGAAAGCGACATAGAAAGCTTCTTCGACAGTGTCAATTGGCTGAACCTAGAACAACGACTGAAACTACTATTGCCTAATGAACCGTTAGTCCCCTTACTCATGCAATGGGTCAGTGCAGCGAAACAAACCGAAGATGAGCAAACGCTTGCGCGCCATAACGGCCTGCCACAAGGCGCGCCGATCAGTCCGATACTGGCTAACCTATTACTTGATGACCTCGACCAAGATATGATCGCCAAAGGGCATCAAATCGTCCGCTACGCTGATGATTTTGTCTTACTTTTTAAATCAAAAGCGGCGGCAGAAAGCGCACTCGACGACATAATAACAGCCCTTAAAGAGCATCATCTCGCTATCAACCTTGAAAAAACGCGTATTGTCGAAGCGTCTCAAGGGTTCCGCTATTTAGGCTACTTATTTGTCGATGGCTACGCGATCGAAACCAAACGCGAATACCGCAAAGAGCACGCTCAACTCGACAAACAGCTGAACGCCTCTTCGCTCGAAAACGAGCCCTCTCTACAACAGGAACCTGCTGTACAAAACGAACAAAGCACGCTTATTGGAGAGCGCGAAAAGCTAGGCACATTGCTCATCATAGCAGGGGACATTGCGATGCTAAGCAGTGAAAAACAACGCCTAATAGTCGAACAATACGACGAGCTGCATACTTACCCTTGGGCCACGTTGAGTTCCGTGTTGCTTGTAGGCCCGCACCACATCACCACCCCCGCTCTAAAATCGGCTATGTTCCACAATGTACCCGTACACTTTGCTAGCCAATATGGCCGCTACCAAGGGGTTTCCGCAGGTGCTGCGCCCAGTGTGTTTGGCGCCGATTTTTGGTTACTTCAAGCTCAATACTTACAACAAGAAACAAACGCACTCAACATTAGCCAAGTGCTAATACAAGCCAGAATAGAGGGTATAAGAGCCGTCATAAGCCGTAGAGAAAAAGATGCCCCTGAGCTGAACAAAATTCAACGCTTGGACGAAAAACGCTTACGGGCAGAAACATTAGATCAATTACGAGGCTATGAAGGCCAAGCCAGCAAACAACTGTGGGCATTCTTCCAGCGTATACTCGAAGAAGATTGGGGCTTTACAGGGCGTAATAGACGCCCTCCCAAAGACCCGATCAACGCCCTACTTTCATTAGGCTACACCTATCTATACAGCTTAGTAGACAGTGTCAATAGAACGGTTGGACTCTACCCTTGGCAAGGCGCACTGCACCAGCGTCATGGTTACCATCACACCCTAGCTTCTGACCTAATGGAACCTTGGCGTTACCTTGTCGAACACGTCGTCTTAACCCTAATAAATCGTCACCAAATACATAAGGATGACTTTGTCATCAAAGAAAATGGTTGCGAAATGAGCAGTGGCGCGAGAAAAACACTTCTAAAAGAACTCTTGGTTCAACTGACTAAAGTGCCTAAGGGAGGAAACAGTCTGCTCACCGAAATGAGCAACCAATCTTACCGTTTAGCCCTAAGCTGCAAAATGCAACAACGCTTTATCGCTTGGAGCCCTAAAAGATGAGAATATACCTTGCCTGTTTCGACATCGAAGACGATAAAAAACGCCGTAAGCTCTCAAATTTACTCTTAGAATATGGCGATCGAGTCCAGTACTCGGTATTCGAAATCAGCCTAAAAGATGAAAACGAGCTGCATAAGCTGCGTAAAAAATGCAGCAAATACACAGAAGAAGCAGATAGCCTGCGCTTCTATTGGTTAAACAAAGAATCCAGAAAACACAGCCAAGACGTTTGGGGAAACCCCATTGCGGTGTTCCCCGCCGCCGTCCTGTTATGATATAAACCCTTTATCAGTGAATAAACGGTTTTTGCTCTTTAAAAACAAAAACTTAAAACAGTCCTCTATCGATTGAAGGGGTATGAGGGCGCGTTTTTCATAAAAATCAAAAACTTAGCTTGAAATAATAGCGAAAATTCGCTAATTTTAAGTCTACCTCTTGTGGATAACTTGAGGGCGGGGGAAACGCTAGGTTAACCTGCTGAAATGATTGGAAAAAATAAGGGTACTGTTTCAGACCCGCTGGCCGTTGAGACCATATGAGACATTATCCCAATTAATGTCTTCTGCGTTTCAGACCCGCTGGCCGTTGAGACCATATGAGACATTATCCCAATTAATGTCTTCTGCGTTTCAGACCCGCTGGCCGTTGAGACCTTCCTTGTCCCCTTTTGGGAGGCATCCTTGCCTGTTTCAGACCCACTGGCCGCTTAGGCCGTTGAGACTCAAAATAGTTGCTTAAAGAAGGCTTCACAACCTGTTTCAGACCCGCTGGCCGCTTAGGCCGTTGAGACCTTAAGTAATAACTAGTTTCTTCTTCTAGTTGGTTGTTTCAGACCCGCTGGCCGCTTAGGCCGTTGAGACAAGAGAATCTATTTCCTTCCATGATCACTACAGGCTCAGTTTCAGACCCGCTGGCCGCTTAGGCCGTTGAGACGAAAGAGTACTTTTTATTAAAAAAATAAACAGAGAAGTTTCAGACCCGCTGGCCGCTTAGGCCGTTGAGACTTTGCTTGTATTAGTTACCTTAATTAAAATTCCGCCATGTTTCAGACCCGCTGGCCGCTTAGGCCGTTGAGACGAAAGAGTACTTTTTATTAAAAAATAAACAGAGAAGTTTCAGACCCGCTGGCCGCTTAGGCCGTTGAGACTTTGCTTGTATTAGTTACCTTAATTAAAATTCCGCCATGTTTCAGACCCGCTGGCCGCTTAGGCCGTTGAGACAGCTTTGCAGCGGTGTCGATGTACAGCCAAATGTCTGTTTTTTTGTTTCAGACCCGCTGGCCGCTTAGGCCGTTGAGACAAAGCGTTTGCTCCAGATAATAACTACTTCACGTTTCAGACCCGCTGGCCGCTTAGGCCGTTGAGACTCAGACTTTGTATACTTAGCTTGTTTTTTTCCCTTCGTTTCAGACCCGCTGGCCGCTTAGGCCGTTGAGACTTAGCAGAAGTAATAGAGTTTATGAACTCTTCTTGTTTCAGACCCGCTGGCCGCTTAGGCCGTTGAGACTGAGAGTACCAGCTCCAGAGATTTGTGAGACCATTATGTTTCAGACCCGCTGGCCGCTTAGGCCGTTGAGACCTGGAAGTTCATCCAACGAAACAACACCTTCGTTGTTTCAGACCCGCTGGCCGCTTAGGCCGTTGAGACAGGTAATTCTCCGCCCATGTGCTTTAAAATATATGTTTCAGACCCGCTGGCCGCTTAGGCCGTTGAGACAACACATTTTCAACTTCAACTTCAAGTTCTAGCACGTTTCAGACCCGCTGGCCGCTTAGGCCGTTGAGACAAAAATAGGTTCAGAGCTTGTTTTTTAATCATTTTAGTTTCAGACCCGCTGGCCGCTTAGGCCGTTGAGACAGCCTCTTCCACCGTTTCAGGCGCCGAATCAGTTGTTTCAGACCCGCTGGCCGCTTAGGCCGTTGAGACAAAAAACTGTAGGTCATTCCATTGTTTTTCTACAGAGTTTCAGACCCGCTGGCCGCTTAGGCCGTTGAGACTGTAAAAATTGTCGTAAGCGCTAGTGCGATAAGTGTTTCAGACCCGCTGGCCGCTTAGGCCGTTGAGACGAAGACATTAACCAGCTCTCTGGTGTCTTTGCTTACAGCGTTTCAGACCCGCTGGCCGCTTAGGCCGTTGAGACCTCCTTGCTTGTACACATCGGGAGCCCAGATTCCCGAGTTTCAGACCCGCTGGCCGCTTAGGCCGTTGAGGCATTCTGCTGAGACGTCGGTAACACTGACTTGTTCTGTTTCAGACCCGCTGGCCGCTTAGGCCGTTGAGACTTTTCATGGAAAGATTTCCAATGAAGTTCAATAAAGTTTCAGACCCGCTGGCCGCTTAGGCCGTTGAGACATCTGGTAATGTAGCGTTGGTTGGTGCGAAATCACCGTTTCAGACCCGCTGGCCGCTTAGGCCGTTGAGACTTTGTTAATTGATTTATTTTGCTTTTGCTGTTTATTGTTTCAGACCCGCTGGCCGCTTAGGCCGTTGAGACTTAATAGCTTGAGTTTTTCTAGTGGGTCTTCAGCCCCATGTTTCAGACCCGCTGGCCGCTTAGGCCGTTGAGACTTAATAGCTTGAGTTTTTCTAGTGGGTCTTCAGCCCCATGTTTCAGACCCGCTGGCCGCTTAGGCCGTTGAGACGTTTCGCTAAGGCGTGCGTCGGCCATAGGAATTAGTTTCAGACCCGCTGGCCGCTTAGGCCGTTGAGACAGAGTTATGTCGATGGGGAACTTTATGAAGCCGGTTTCGAGAGTTTCAGACCCGCTGGCCGCTTAGGCCGTTGAGACATTTCTTTCCTGAAAGATTGGAAGACTGTGTACCCGTTTCAGACCCGCTGGCCGCTTAGGCCGTTGAGACTTACCCCTGTAATTAAGGTAGCAATCGAATTCATTATCGTTTCAGACCCGCTGGCCGCTTAGGCCGTTGAGACGCTTCAAGTATCTGCTCGTTGGCTTTTTCTGTGTTGTTTCAGACCCGCTGGCCGCTTAGGCCGTTGAGACTTGCTAAGCTCTGATACGCAACGCGCAAGTATTACGGTTTCAGACCCGCTGGCCACTTAGGCCGTTGAGACCCTCTGCTAGAGCGAATTCAAAACTCATTTCTTTGTTTCAGACCCGCTGGCCGCTTAGGCCGTTGAGACAAAATACCGAGATATTCGGCCACATTTCCACTTAAAGTTTCAGACCCGCTGGCCGCTTAGGCCGTTGAGACTTTTTCGCAGATGTCATTAATTAATAATGTTTTTGGTTTCAGACCCGCTGGCCGCTTAGGCCGTTGAGACTACCATGAGCAGACGGATGTGATCTGGAATAGAGAAGTTTCAGACCCGCTGGCCGCTTAGGCCGTTGAGACATTTCTCTGTGCTCATGAGGCTTTAATTTTTGCAGCTGGTTTCAGACCCGCTGGCCGCTTAGGCCGTTGAGACATTTCTCTGTGCTCATGAGGCTTTAATTTTTGCAGCTGGTTTCAGACCCGCTGGCCGCTTAGGCCGTTGAGACACATAGAGCTAATTGTAGCGCGTTTGGTGTTGGGGTTTCAGACCCGCTGGCCGCTTAGGCCGTTGAGACCGCCGTGTTGTCGTAGATCACCTTCCTTATTGTTGAAGTTTCAGACCCGCTGGCCGCTTAGGCCGTTGAGACTTTTGAGTGCAAGACCGAAGTCTAGGCCAACTGCGGTTTCAGACCCGCTGGCCGCTTAGGCCGTTGAGACCTTCTGCTAGTAGCAGAAGTAATAGTTTTCATAAGTTTCAGACCCGCTGGCCGCTTAGGCCGTTGAGACTCTCTAGCTTCTTGATATCTTCTAGTGTGTTAGGTTTCAGACCCGCTGGCCGTTGAGACCGTGCTATCTTCTAGAAATTTATCGAACTTGTCATGTTTCAGACCCGCTGGCCGCTTAGGCCGTTGAGACTTGTGTTGCCCGTTTGAATCTCGAAATCTTCGTAGTTTCAGACCCGCTGGCCGCTTAGGCCGTTGAGACATTGTTCCATTTAGTGGAGTATCCCATTCATTGTAAAGTTTCAGACCCGCTGGCCGCTTAGGCCGTTGAGACCTATTAACCGCTTGAGTTTTTTTTCTGGGTCTTCAGTTTCAGACCCGCTGGCCGCTTAGGCCGTTGAGACATTCTTAGTCTCAGCCGTCTTAGCCTTAGCTTCTGTTTCAGACCCGCTGGCCGCTTAGGCCGTTGAGACGAATTTATTAGATGTTGTGACATTAAACGGCCTATGTTTCAGACCCGCTGGCCGCTTAGGCCGTTGAGACTTAGGCGCTTTTGCTGAGAGCTGTTAAGCATGGTTTTTGTTTCAGACCCGCTGGCCGCTTAGGCCGTTGAGACAAGTAGTCTTCATAGACATCCTCCTATTTATTGTCAGTTTCAGACCCGCTGACCGCTTAGGCCGTTGAGACAAATATTTCTTCACTAACAGACCCGCTGGCCGCTTAGGCCGTTGAGACAAAATTCGCCCTCTCCGCAGGAAATGCTTATAGCATGTTTCAGACCCGCTGGCCGCTTAGGCCGTTGAGACGCCGCTTACAGTCTTTTACTTCGTTGATTTTTTCTGTTTCAGACCCGCTGGCCGCTTAGGCCGTTGAGACCTCTCCAGTTTGTGACGTGTCACACTATTTTATTGTTTCAGACCCGCTGACCGCTTAGGCGTGTAACAATGAGCCATGACTGTTGGATTGGGACGGTTCGGTTTAACTAGGGAGAGATCCGTTAGACAAGACCCCCTCCCTGCCTCCCCCTTAAGTAAGGGGGAGGAGCAAGTTTTGCTTCAAACCCACTGGCCGTTGAGACGTGTGACGATGAACCATGACTGTTGGATTATGAAGATTCGGTTTAACTGGGGGAAGATCGTTAGACAAGACCCCCTCCCAGCCTTAAGTAAGGGGGAGGAGCGAGCTTTGCTTCAAATCCGCTGGCCGCTTAGGCCGTTGAGACACTTTGGGCGATAGCCAATTAGTGCCATTCCTTTAGGTTTCCGACCCGCTGGCCGTTGAGACGTGTGACGATGAACCATGACTGTTAGATTGTGAAGATTCGGTTTAACAGGGGTAAGACCCGTTAAACAAGACCAACAAAAACGCTCGACCTAAGCCGAGCGTTGTAGCCCTTTAAGTTTGTGTAAAGGGTTCAGTCAATTTTATTAGCGACCACTAATTAGCAGACAGCTAGTCTGCTTTTGTAACATGCACGTCCATTTGAGGATATGGAATGCCTACACCATTTTCATCAAATGTGTACTTAATTTTTTCTAGCAAATCCGCTCTTACACCCCAGTAATCTTCAGATTTCACCCAAGGACGAACATTGAAGTTTACAGAGCTGTCCGCAAGCTCACCAACGGCAATAACATAAGCCGGATCTTTTAAAATTCGATCCTCTGAGTTTAATATGCCTTCTAGCAGCTCTTTCGCTAAACGGATGTCTGATTCATAGCTAATACCAATGACGAGATCCAAACGGCGTGTCGCTTCTCGTGAGAAGTTGACAATGCTGCCCCCCATAATACTGGAGTTTGGAATGATAACTACGCGGTTATCAGGCGTCTTAAGCTCAGTATGGAACAACTCGATACGATCAACCACACCCATTTGCCCTGCTGCATCGATGAAATCACCAGCACGGAACGGGCGCAATAGTATAATCAGAACACCGGATGCAAAGTTAGAAAGCGATCCCTGTAATGCAAGACCAATAGCTAAACCTGCGGCACCCAAAATAGCGATAAAAGACGTGGTCTGAACTCCGACCTGACCCAGCGCCATCAAAGTCGACGCAGCAAAAATCAGCGCATAGACAATGCTCGACGTAAAACCCGCTACCGCTTTATCCACATTGGATTTAAGCATGCGACGTTCACACCATTTAGCAATCTTCTTCGCCAAAAAGCGACCAACAAAGAAAATCACAATGCCTGCGGCCAGACCTATTGCTATATCGACAAGCCAAGGTCCCCACTCTGAACCCTGATCCAGTAAATCGTTTAGATCATTCATTAAAGCTTCGCTCCCATATATTTTGAACTTCAGAATAAACTAAGGAAAGTTACTCAGAATCCCCTCTCTTCCCATTACGCCTGATAATTGGCTTTATGCTGCCATTCATCTAGCAATACTGAAAGCTGGTTAATTCCTTCTTCAGAAAAGACAACGCATTGCCGTCCTTTATATAACCTTGTTCCTCGACAAAAAGCCTCGTCAATGACCACACACTTTTTACGAAGAGCCTCGACCTGTTCGTCAGTTCGAATACTCATTCCTATAAAGACATGCCAATCATGCTCCAGCAACCTACCTTTTACAGCAAGATCAAGTAAACGAATACACTTTTGATGTTCAATAATGTAATAAGGCACACGCTGTTTAAAACGTATAAAGAATATCAGCAGTCCACTCAACAGACCGAAACACACGGTAATCGATAGAAAGATCTGCCAAAACATCCCAATATTACTCTAACGGAAAGGCCAACAAAGCCACTCGCGCTTCTTCTAAGGTCGACTTATGTTTCGCTTCAACGTCATCCATTTCTTTTAAAAAACTCATTCTTGCCTTAATCGGAAGCTCCCGCCATTGTTCATGAGTGGGAATATGCTGCGTCTCTTCCTCTACCGCATAAAACGCTTTGATTGTCTCGTGCTCAGAAAGGTCTAGGCTCAATTGGTCAAGCAGGTTTTTAATACGAATACTGGCTTCGATCCACGTTAAATTCTCGTCGTTTTTTACCGCTTGCAGAATCACCTGAATGCTTTCCACTCGTTTCGCGCGCTCATCCGCTAAACGCTTTTCGCCTTCGGCAATTTTCTCTTTACGAAGTTTGTTTTTCTTGAGTTGACGTAAAATCACGCCAATTGAAACAATGATCACGATGACTGAGACAACCAACGCAACAACAAATGATAGTGTAGACATACGTCCTCTATTAAACCCTTTTTAGTTCAAACCTAGATAATGCAGGAAACATTAACGTCACAGTGGCATCACTGCACAATCCGTTTCCCCGAATCGATTTAGCCGCTCCGCCGTTTAAGCGACCCAGTCGTTTAGCTGATCTATTTAGCTGACCTAAGAAATTATTTAAGCAGCAGCCTTAATGGCTCATAAAGCTTTGGGGTAGAAACTAGCAAACAATCCCCATTTAAAGGTTCTGGCCATTCCGCGCGAATCTCTGAAAAATGACCGACGGTCGCGCCGGCTTCTTCAGCGATAATAGCACCCGCAGCCATGTCCCAAGGCTTTACACTCTCAAAGTAGGCATCCATCAAGCCATGAGCAACGGCGCATAAATCCAATGCTGCAGAGCCATTTCGACGAATATCCTGACAATTTTCTAAAATACGAGTGACCTTAGGAATCAAACTTCCAAGCGCTGCTTTTTGATAAGGAAAGCCCGTCGCCACGACCGAATTACGCAAAACGTCCTGCTGCGAGACACTCAAGCGCTCACCATTACAATACGCGCCTTGCCCAGCGACAGCCCAATAAGTTTGCTGTAAAAATGGCGCTTCAATGACACCTAACTGCCTTTTACCATCAAAAAACAAGCCGATACTGACCGCGACATGAGGTAACCCATGGGCAAAATTCACTGTGCCATCAATCGGATCAAGCACCCAGACCGGTGCACTATTCGCTTTATCCACCAGCAGATCGGGGGTCGACTCTTCTGAAAATATTTTGTGCTTGGGATAACGAGACGCCAGCTCTGAGCAAAGATACTGGTCTATCGCGAGATCTACACTCGTCACCAGTTCATGGTCCGATTTATAATTTCGCTCGAAGCTCGAAGACTTTCTCGCTTCCAACATCATTAAACCTGCTTGTTTCGCCAATGTCTTCGCGAAGTCCAAATACTCGTTAAGCGTTGTCATCAGCTCACAATACCTTTTAACCAGCTTGCAATATCCTCGATTTGAGCAGGACAGACCGAATGTGGCATAGGGTAACTTTGATAGGTCGTATCAAACCCTTTATCCGTCAAAATCGCTTTCGCTCTAGCACCCAGTGTCGGCTCAACAACAGGATCATAAGAGCCGTGATGAATCAAAAAAGGCGTTTCTTCATTTGGAACGGAATTAGCGTCAGGTACGCTTTCAAAGTCTGCTAAGTAAGTCGATAGCGCCATGACGCCGGCAAAACGGTACTTTGACGTTAACGCCATTTGATAGGCAATCACACCACCTTGAGAAAAGCCTGCGATCACTATATTTTCAGCAGCGATCCCCTGTGCAATCTGTTCTTCCACCAACGCTGAGATCTGTTCGCAAGATTCGTCAATATTCGACATATCCACTTTGCGATCCAAGTCCATTTCTAAAATGTCGTACCACGCTCGCATTGGCATTCCACCATTGATGGTGACAGGTCGAATGGGGGCATGAGGAAAAACAAAACGGACAGCGCTATTGCCCAACCCCAACGATGGGACGACACCCTTAAAATCATTACCATCTGCACCTAGACCGTGCAGCCAAATAACCGCATAAGTTGGGTTGGCATTTGTTTCAACGTAAATTGCTTCAAGAGGGGCGGCCATATGTACTTCTCCAATAGGTCGTTGACACACTCATTCAAGTGAGGTTTCCAACTGCTTTACAAACAAAAAAATAGGCTATCAATATTAGCGATAGCCTATCATATTAAAGCGATGTCGAATAACCTGAGCCACGACTTTGTTTTGCTCGCTTAAAGCAGGTTAGTGCTCAATAGGAACCTCCCAATGAATCACTTTCTGAGCGCTATTAAGCGTAAAGACAACGTCCGCCCTTCCAGACATACTAGACAACATAAATCGTGTCAGTCGCTCGTAATGCTGCATAAATTCTTTTAGCTCATCACTCGACATCACTTTAATGTCTAACGTATCCAGTATGCCGCCATGAATGTCGTACAAATGGTCTTCTAGCGTTCTTTCCTGTTTATTGCGCCATTCATAAACCACTTCGTAGTTTGGTGCTCGCATCCACAACAAAATATCGATATGCTCGAATAACGCTCTATAACCATGTTTTAGGTGGTCATTAACCAGGCGGCGCCACTCACCATCGCCGTCACGCGTCGCTTCTAATTCATTTATGGGCTCTTGAAGCGTTTTACGAGGCATTTCACCCAGCCCCACACACCAACCCTCAAAAAAGACAACGTCAACTGGCCCTTCTACCTGAGTCCAACGATGAACAGGTTTACGATCATCCATCGATTTATCAAACACAGGCAAAAACATCACCTCACCGTCTTTTAGCTCTTTCAATCTTTGAATGATGGTATCCGCTAACTCAACGTCATGCGTGCCTGGCACGCCTCGCACAGAAAATAAGTCATGAGTTTCTTGGGAATATTTCATTCGATCTGAGCGGGTCAAGTAAAGGTCATCCAAGCTCAATACAACCGCGTTTAAATCAAACCCTTTTTTAAGTATGTGACTAACAACCGTACAAAACGTTGTTTTACCACACCCTTGTGCACCGGACATACCTAGAATAAGAGGACCTACATTGGGCCGTGATCGCTCGCTGACCCAATTAGAAAAAGGCAAAAATAAATCGTCGATTCGGTCTGCTAGAGACTCATCGGCGTACAAACTTTTTAATGTCTGCTCTACATCAAACCGTAGTCGTTGCGACAGTGACCCCGGCATACTTTTAGCTAATTCGGTTTTTAGTTCACTCGACGTTCTCATAGTCAACCACCTACATTATTGCGCTGTCATATTACTCAACAGTCGTTCTAAATGAGTGCTTAGACCTAACACCGAAAGTTACACTATAAAAGCCATGATCACGGCAACCGTTGCAAGCCACTTCGCACTACTTATCATGTTAATATAGAGCACGGATTACTAATGAACAAAAAATAGACAAAATATTCATCCATTAACAACCAAAGCTTTCTGTTCATTTTTGTACGTGTGAAGCAAAAAAGATCAATGAAACGGAAACAATTCAAGTTGCTTTAAAATGGGAGGCGTCAGCCGATACCCCGCCCCAATAAGCCTGACGGGCTTGTTGTGACGAGCATGCGCCTCTATCAATAACGCCGTGAAAACAGAGTCTTCAAGCTTACCGACGATCGGCCTTTCTATCGTCGTTTGGGTAAAGTCATTAAATTTCAGTTTTAAATAGTATTTGCAAATGTGTTGCTCACAGCGGTTCCTTTTCACCCGTATCTTAAGTTCTTCCAGTATATTTGGCAGCTGAACCACACTTTCATCAACGGAATTTAAGTCATAAGCAAAGGTGTGCTCAACAGAGACGCTTTTTCTTTCGCGTGAGACTTGAACGGGCCGATCATCGATACCCTGAGAGAATTGCAGCAAGCGATACGCCATGCTTCCAAAAGACTTAATCAACTGCTCTAACGGCACTGCTTTCAGGTCACGGCATGCAACGACGCCCATTCGCTGCAACTTTTCTTGAGCCACCTTGCCAACCCCCGATATTCTGGCGACAGGAATGTTTTCTACGAAAGACTGAAGCTCATCAGGCGTCACGGCCTTGATGCCATTTGGTTTATTCCAATCACTCGCTACTTTTGCCAGAAACTTATTGGTTGCCACGCCAGCCGATACCGTTATTCCAATTGAGCACTCAATTCTTTTACGTATATCTTGGGCAATACGCGTTGCACTGCCGCCAAAGGCCGTACTATTGGACACATCTAAATAAGCTTCATCTAAGGATAATGGCTCTATAATGTCGGTATAGTCTCTGAAAATCTCATGCATTTGCTGTGAGGCTTCTCGATATTTAGACATATTTCCGGGAATAATGAGCAAATCTGGGCATAGCCTTTTCGCTAAAGAACTTGGCATAGCGGAGCGCACACCAAACTCTCTCGCTTTGTAATTAGCCGTCGCCAATACACCACGAGAGTTTGACGGCCCACCTATGGCAACTGGGAGATCTTTAAGGCTAGGGTCGTCCCGCATTTCAACAGCGGCATAGAAGCAATCGGCATCAATGTGTATCACTTTTCGCATTCGGCACACCAAAACTGTATATATAAACAGTATAATATACAAATTTTCGACGTTTTAGCGTAAAAAAGTCAACTTTATCGACTAAAAGTACAAAACTTCTTCAAGAACAGTCTTAAAAATCCGTAAAATTAGTAGATAATGCATAAATAGAGTGTTTTAGGAGCCTTGGACGTGAGAGTATTTCCAGTCAAGATAATAACGAGTCTCGTTGTGGGCGTATTTTTAAGCGGCTGTACCTACAACCATTACTATCAGAACAAAACGGCAATGGTCCCAACACCGAACTCAGATACGGCCATGGAACAGAATGCGACGATAAACAAGAAGCCCAAACAAAAGCTTAAGATTTATCGGGTTCATTAAAATAACGAGCCTTGAGAGCAACTCAAAAAAACAACCGTGACAAAATTGATTTTAAACATCATAAAGCGACACTTGGAGATCTATAATGTCTGTCTTTAAACACTTACCTTTACTTGCAATCATTTCTATTGCTCTGACAGCATGCAGTGGTGGTCCTGTTTTATCTCCAGAATGTACGTCTGTCTCTCCTTGCAACAATAGCATTTCGAACCTGACGACAGGGGAAGAAAAAGACATTGAAATTATCGACGTTGTACCGCGCGACCCAATCATTGTAAATGCCACTGGCTATTCAGCGCCGATTAGTCGAAAAAATCTGTCAAAGTCTCAAGCAAGACTCATGTCATTACGCGGCTCCAAACTCGATGCCTATCGAAATCTCGCAGAGCGTGTTTATGGTTTGAAAATTGATGGAACCAGCTCTATCAGCAATATGATGACAACACATGACGAGCTACGCACCTATGTTGACGCCTACTTAGTCGGTGCCAAGGTTGTCTCGCAACGAGAACTAGAAGACGGCACATTCGAAACAGTTGTCGAAATGGCATTACAGGAAAACTTTAGACAGTGTGTTAGCTCCCCTAGCTCAATTTTAAGCAACCCGGCTTGTCAAGTTCGCCCTCGTTACAATACCTCCAGCTCGTCTCAAAGCGGTAACAGTGCAACGACAAGTTTATATACCGTAGAGTAAAAAGGACGCTCATATGTGGACTTCTAGGAACGTATTTTCCACTTTGCTTATCACGTTGACAGTAAGTGTGTTGTCTATAACCAGCGCCTTTGCGACAACTATCCAAGCTCAAGGTGATGCCATTATCTACAACAACGATGTTGCCGATGCTCGTTATCGAGCGACGGAGCAAGCCATAAAGCAAGCGACGCTTCAGGCTAGTTCTAGGCTATCCGTGACCGAGTCCCTAACAAACGGTCAAAGTGCTAGTCAATTACGACTTCAAGCAGCGGGAAAGACTCAAAATACAAGAATTCTCTCCGAATCTGTTGAGGACAACATTCTTTCTCTTGTTGTCGAAGTAGACATCACACCCGAATCAATGTGCGACAATGGTGCTTCTAACCTCTATAGAAAGTCCGTTGCCATTACAAGTTTTGAGCTGCAAACACCACAGCAAGCCAGACTGGGCGCGCTCTACAATATATCACGAGAACTTCCTAAGAGCCTCGCTCAAGAAATTAATCGACAGGGTTACTTAAAAGCGCTTTCTGCGACCAACATTTCAGTTTACCCAGATTTAATAAACGCACCGACCTCAACAAATTATGACGGTTCGTTAACCAACATCACTCGTTTAGGCGAAGACCTAGGGGTTCAGTACGTTATAAGCGGTGTAATCCGGGATATTGGCGAAATTTATCCAAAACATCCCGATCAAAAAACACCTCTTAACAATTTACTGAGTTGGGCTAAAAAAGAAGACCAACAACGTAAAATGGTCTTAGACCTTTATGTTTACGACGGTTTTAGCGGCGCATTAATTTTTGAACATCATTATGATGAATCAGGTGAATGGGATACTGACGAATCTGACAAAGTAAGATTTGGTTCTGGGAAGTTCTGGACACTAAACTACGGTAAAGTCGTAGCGCAGATTCTAAAAGGCAGCGCGATTGATACCAGTGAGCAACTGCGTTGCCAACCCTTTGTTGCCAATATATTTCGTACAGAAGGGAATTTGATCCACCTTTCAGCAGGCTCATTAGCTGGCATAAAAAAAGGAGATCAGTTTCGGGTATATCGTCGATATGAGATATACAATCAACTTCAGAACACTCAAACCCAACTTAATAACGCCAATATCAACGTAACCATTACACAGGTTCAGCCAAATTTTGCAATTGGCGAACTGTCTGTTGACGCTAAGATCTTGAATGTTCAGCAACAAGATGTTGTTATCGCTTGGTAAATCACTACAATCATCCTTTATATATTGTTAGAACGCATAAATACGATGGGAAGTTTAGGAAAATAAATGAATAACGAACTACTACACCACCTAGAACAACGAATTAATAACGCCGTCGAAGAAATTTCTTCACTACGCCAAAAAGTATCTGAACTTGAAATGAAAAACTACGAACTTTCTGAAGAAAGAGAAGAGTTACGCGCAGGGCTAAATCAAAAGTCAGAACAACAGTCTAGTTGGGAGTCTTCCCTTAACCAAATGCTTGATCGTTTAAATCAATTGGATAAGTAATATGAAGCAGTTTGTTGCAGCAGCATTGTTAGTAAGCGCATCCAGCGCAATGGCGGCCTCGGGGCAATTCGCAAGCTTAGTAAGCTATGAGTATGTTTTTAGCAAACCTTCTACTGCAACAGGCACCACTTCTGGCGTACTAAATACATCTATTGAATACACCTTCCCTAGAAGCTTATCCTTATACGGCGGCGCGACATTTATCCTAAGAGACAGCTATGAAAGTAGTTTGAATTTTGGAGCACGCTTATATACTTCAACTCCTTTATTCCATTGGGGACAAAATAAGCCAATATGGAGCTATGTTGGTGTTGGAACGTACCTTGTTGATAACTTGGCCTACTTCCCTGAAGCAGGACTGCGTATTGCGACTTCCGACAATACTCGTATGGATGTGTTCTTTAAAGTGTATAATAGTAGTGATACCGCATACGATAGGCTCGCGACGCTTGGCGTAGGATTGACGTTTTAAATGAGATGAAAATGTTTTATTTTGCGCTCGTTTGCTTAGCAATTTATGCTGGAGTAAACAGTTGGACATCAAATGATATAACATTTGACCAACCCAGCGCGCAGTTTTTAGAAGAGATGACGGGTCGATTAAATACACCTTCTGTCCCTCTCACACCATTAAAGTGAACGGTTCGTTGCGACATGCCATTAAAGTGGCGAGCATGTTACCGATTAGGTTTGTTCTTATATGGAAACATTGATAGCCAAACTTGAAGGCAAAATAACAGAGCTCATGCAAGCGCTCGAGTCAGCCCAAGAGGAAATTAGGCAATTAAAAGAAGAGGGCGGCACGTTTACTACCTCTTCTGCAACAAAACAAAGCGCTTCGCTCGACTTATTGTCAGGTATGACAAAGCGTTCGACTGAAGACCAATTAAAACTGTATATTGAAGATTCGCTGGATCTTTTATCTCCTCAGCCAGAAGAACGGGAAAGCAGAACTGAAAGCCCTGCAGAGCCCATAGGTTTGGTGAGCGGAGATACAAAGAGTCAATTAAGCTTCGATCTACATTTGATCGAGGAAACTGAGCACTCAGACTCCTCAATTAAGATAAATCATTTACAGACAGATCCCATGACTACAGAAAACCCAGAGCTAGAAAGCGCTACGGAAACAACAGACGAACAAGCGACTGAAGTACTAGATACCTCAGCCTCAACTTCTGAGCAGGTAGCTGAAAAGAGTGTCCCAACGTTGACACCAGAGCAAAAAAAGCGTCAGAAGAATCAGAAAAACAATCGTCGCTTGATCAAAATGCTAGAAGATAGATATCCAAAAGCATTCGATTGGAATAATCCGAAGCCTCTAAAAGTGGGCATCGACAAGGACATGGAACTGGACGAACAGTTCAACGCGAGCAAACAAAAGCGTGCACTTGCCGCTTACACTCGCTCTGATCGCTATAAAAAGTGCTTACTTTCCGGGCAGCCACGCATTGACTTAGAAGGCGTAGCAGTCAGCGATGAGCCTGCCCTACCTGAAGCGGCTCGCCCCAAAAAAGCCGTATCTGAAAAACCAATGCCAAAGGCCAAAAAGACCTTTGGACGACCAAGTAACGGTAACCAGCAAAACAAACCAAAGCCAAAAGCCGCTCGCCCTGCTCCAAAAGCAAGGAAAGAGGATGACAGTTACAATAACATGTCGGCAGAAGAGCGAATGAAAGCGAAGTTAGAGAAACTTCTTTCGCGTTAAATTCAATTTTCTTTAAAAAAACCTTTACAGCATATTCAGGCGTATGTATTATACGCCGCGCTGCTGTGGAGGGGTTCCCGAGTGGCCAAAGGGAGCAGATTGTAAATCTGCCACGAAAGTTTCGGTGGTTCGAATCCACCTCCCTCCACCATTTCACTTTTTCTTCGCAAGTTTTCTTCTCGATTTCTCTTTTGTTTCTAACTTATCAAGTAATTACCTCTTTTTGTTATAAAAATGTCTCGCTAATATATACTGTCTAGAACATTTATATTTTGATGACCGCTTATATTCTGGCAATAGCGCTTTTATATTTTGACAATAGGTAGTGTCCACATGCTCACCATTGGGATCGATAAACACCCCAAACCCCACACACAAGCTCAGTATATTTTGTTATACGACAATCAGGTTATCGTCGCTGGTCATTCCTTTTTATTTTCACTAGACGACTTTCAACCAGACAAAGAAGCAAGTCCAGTGTTCTGTGGAACATGGCAAGAAAAAGACATTTTTATCTGCATACTAAACAAAAAACCAACTGGATTAGAATCCATCTCTCTTCGAGAATTACTCTTTCGTGAAAATGAAGACAATTTTCTTATCTTAAGCAGAGCACAGCAGCTCGCACATTGGGATCGAGACCATCAGTTTTGCGGTCGCTGTGGCACCGAGATGACAACAAAGCATGAAAGGGAACACACTAAAATTTGCCCTTCTTGCAACCTACGCCACTACCCAAGAATCTCCCCCTGTATCATTGTTTCTATCCGCAAAGGAAACACTCTCCTCCTTGCGCGCGCGCCTCATATGAAAGAAGGTATGTATAGCAATATTGCAGGGTTCGTTGAAGCTGGTGAGCCACTGGAAGAAGCCGTACACCGAGAAGTATTTGAAGAAGTCGGCATTCGCGTCAAAAATATAGAATACATCGGCTCTCAACCATGGTCATTCCCCCATCAACTCATGGTTGGGTTTTATGCCGAGTATGAGAGTGGTGACATCACCCCAGCAGAAGGCGAAATAGAAAGCGCCGACTGGTTTTCTATCTCTGAGTTACCGATCACTCCGAACTTATCGTCTATTTCAGGTCAGTTAATCCAATCACATTGCGATCGAATTCAAGGTAATGAGGCAACCTAGAACAAAATCGCAACAGAGCACTAAAACTTGGCGTGACTAATGAGGTCTCGCCAAGTAACAATACCAATGACCGCTTCGTCATCATCAATAACAGGAACACATGAAATACTCACTTTAAGCATCCAGTTTACAACATCACTCACCTCAGCATTCGCTTTCACTGTAATTGGCTGCCTCGTCATTACTTGATGAGCGGCACGATTCAACGTATCAAGGTCTCTAGTCTGCTCATTTACCTTTCCAACAAACGGACTAACCAAGCGCAGAATATCCCGATCGGAAATAATACCGACCAACTTTCCCTGCTCGACAACAGGTAAATGATGAAAACCTCTGTTCTGGAGAAGCGTCTTCACTTCAGGAAGCCTAGCATCCATTTCAACGCAAACGACCTCTTTGACCATCACATCTTGTACCAACATGTGAACTCCTTCTTCGAGAAACATTTCGACAAACAATTTCGACTATTTACCATCTCTATAGAAGAATATTAGCAGCATTTTTTACGCTAAGTTTTCGAAAATACGCCCAAAATCAGGAAACATCCGGTTTTAGTAACTTTAAGAACAATATTTTCCTAAAAAGTTGCCACTTCGTCTCAAGACATTAGTGCTAAAATCCGTATAATCATGATTGGAGCTTAATGTTTTAGCTTCAACTACCCCTATCAGAGTCTCATTAGCTTAGCTTCTAAATCCATTAAGTGACTAAGCTCATGAGATATTGACGTTCTGAAGAGAGAAAGCAAACATAGGGGAGATATCAATATATCTCTTTGCCACAAGCCCCTTTGGGTTTTCTCTCATAGAAAATATTGGCTACAACACGGCGAAATGAAATGACCACAAATTCTGTAGATGTATTATTGGTCGGGGCGGGTGCGATGAGCACTACCCTTGGAGTGCTATTAAAAGAGCTTGACCCAACGATTTCAATTACCATGCTTGAGCGCTTGGACAGCATCGCGCAAGAAAGCACCGATGGTTGGAATAACGCAGGGACTGGGCACGCTGCTTATTGTGAACTCAACTATACATCCGAAAATGCAGATGGAACGACAAATATTGACAAGGCGGTCAACATAAACACGGCATTTGAAGTTAGCCTTCAATTCTGGTCATACCTCGTAGAGAAGGGCCTTCTTCCTTCTCCAAAACAATTCATAAACCGAGTACCGCACTTAAGCTTTGTTTGGGGTGATGATAACGTCAAATCGCTTAAATCCCGCCATAAAGCAATGAGTGCTCACCCTGCCTTCAAAGAAATGCAATATTCAGAAGACATTGACACACTCAATGAGTGGATGCCTCTGATCATGCGCGATAGAAAAAATACCGAAAAGCTAGCAGCGACTCGAATCGAACACGGTTCAGACGTCAACTTCGGTGCAATCGCTCGCAATATGACTAAACACCTTACGTCTCTAAGCGATTTTAATGTTGAGCTGAATGCCAATGTCTCCGACCTGAAGCAACAAAAAGATGGATCGTGGGATGTTGAGTTCAACCAAAATGGCAAAAACAACAAAGTAAACGCAAAGTTTGTCTTCTTAGGGGCTGGTGGTGGCGCATTACCACTGTTGCAAAAGTCTGGCGTTAAAGAAGCCAAAGGATACGGCGGCTTCCCTGTCAGTGGCCAATGGCTTGTCTGCGAGAAACCAGAGCTAGTAGAACAGCACTATGCAAAAGTATACGGCGCTGCGCCAATTGGCGCTCCTCCAATGTCCGTTCCGCACTTAGACACTCGAATTATCGATGGAAAACGTGCCATTTTATTTGGCCCATTCGCCGGATTCACTACGAAGTTTTTGAAAAATGGCTCTAAGCTAGACATGTTCAAAAGTATTCAGGCGGACAATTTAATTCCTATGCTCCGCGTTGGTAAAAATAACATGGACCTCACTAAGTATCTAATCAGTGAAGTCAAACAATCCCATGCTGACCGCTGTGACTCCTTACGCAACTTTTTTCCAAATGCATCAAATGAAGATTGGAAGCTTGCTTATGCTGGACAGCGTGTTCAAATCATTAAAAAGACTGAGGATGGTGGCAAGCTAGAATTTGGCACAGAAGCGATTACCTCTGAAGATGGCACCCTAGCCGCTCTTCTTGGCGCCTCCCCGGGTGCATCAACTACGGTAAACACCATGATAAAGATCCTGGAAAGCTGCTTTAAAGAACGTATATCAAGTTCAGAGTGGCAAACCAAGATGAAAGAAATGGTGCCGTCATACGGTCAATCCTTGGTTGAAAATACAGATCTTTTACTTGAAGTAAGAAAACACACCTTGGAAACACTTCAATTAAAACCTGTAGAGTCGGAATCCTAAAAGTCTGTAAAGCCATTTAGGATTACGTATTTTCATACCGCTCTGCAAAAACCGAGAAGCCCATTCTCGGTTTTTTTATGGGGCTACATTAAAAAAAACAGTCGCGCAAAACAGCGCGATACTAAAAAACGTAATCAGACAAAAGAGCTAAGCTATGACCCTTAATTTTTCAGAACGAGCAGATCAGCTCACAGACCAACTTCGAATCATTGAACACGAGAGCCACGACAGCGACGAGCTTTTTTATTGCGCCTATATTCTGGGGTTATTGGGACTGCATAGCAGTGTCGAAGGCGACGGCAGCCTCACATTTGATCAATACTTCTATAACGAACTACAAGCCACTATTTCTGCAGAAAACCTGACAGAAGAAGACAGAGCTGCTATCAACACGTTATGGAAAAAAGTAACCACCTAGAAAACAATATGTTCTACTTCTTTACAATAGTTCCGCTGTAAATGTAGAAATTACTGGAAAAGAAAATGTCGATCTCACAACTTCTGTCATTGAACTGTAAAGGCAGTTGCACGAGCACATAGCTCCCCCCAAAATCCAGCCATGCCTTGTGCTTTCAACTCGTTGAAGGCTCAAATGTGTACAGGTGAAGGCGTCACTTTGATTGGCGATTATCCAATTCGACCTTTTTTACAAAAAGTGTCATCAAATTGCGATATAACGTTGTCTAAGTACGATACGAAAGCACAAGGCAAATTACCAAACTGAATTACTGCTTCAATTTCTCTTTATTAGAGATGCAGTTGAAAAGCTACAATTTGCCCCAATTAAAGCTCTAAGATGCTTCGATGATTAGAAGTAACATCCACATAAGTAATGGAACATTTTTATGAAAAAAACGATTATTGCGGCACTTGTCATGTCGTCCGTTTCCTTTGCAAACGCAGAAACTACAACTGACTTAACTAGCAAAGAACAGAAGTTGGGATATGGTATTGGCGCAGCGGTAGGTGGTAATGTTGCACAGAGCTTCAATGATACTGAAATTGACATCGACGCATTTATCGCAGGTTTTAAAGATATCTTCCAAGGTAATGAGCCTCAAATGACTCAGGAAGAAGTTCAAGAAGTCATTCAAGCATTCCAGCAAGAAAAAATGGCTCAAGTCCAAGCAGAACAAGCAAAATTAGCGGAAGAACAAAAAGCCAAGTCTGACGCTTGGTTAGCTGAAAAAGAAGCTGAAGACGGTGTTGAGAAAACAGAATCTGGACTACTGTATAAAGTCATTACTCAAGGTGATGGTGATAAACCAGCAGCAGAAGACACTGTAAAAGTTCACTATGCAGGCACATTAATTGACGGTACTGAATTCGACAGTTCTTACAAGCGTAATGAGCCAATCTCGTTCCCTCTAAACCAAGTCATCCCTGGCTGGACGGAAGGCTTGCAACTTATGTCAGTCGGCTCCAAGTATGAGCTTTACATCCCGTCCGACCTTGCATACGGCCCTGGTGGCACAGGACCGATTCCTGCAAACTCTGCACTTAAGTTTGTAGTTGAGCTGTTAGATATTGAGAAGCCGGAAGCGCCTGCGGAAGAAACGAAAGCAGAGTAAACTCTCTATAAGGGTTTTAAGTAGAGAATAACCTCAGATGGGGTTGTTTTTTTACTTATGAACTGAGCATAAAATCGACAGAATAAAAGCTCTGCTGAGCTTTTATTCTGTCGTAAGCACTAGAAAAGTATAACACCCTTTCTTAGGATATCTCGAAAAATATAGTTAACAGAGTTGCCATTACTTGTACTAGTCTAGTCCAGACCTGACAGCTACCTCATTTTGAGCCGATGTCTGTCAGTTTAGATCTGGATTAAATTCTTTTCTGTCCAGATCACTTTTCCATCAAGCAATGTTTCCAGTAGCATCCTTCCACAACATATTTTTCCCTGATGAGTTCAGTCATTATTGTAATAGACCATCCATTCGTCCAGATCTTTTTGCACTGCTTCTAGACTATCGTAGAGCTTCTTGCGAAACGTCACCCGATAAAGTTTTGTGGAACCTCTCACAGATACCATTGGTTTGTGGCGACATGGCTTTTGTCTTGGTGTGATCTATATCATTAATAGCAAGATAAAGCTGATAATCATGCTGCTCTACTCGACCATAATATTCAGTTCCTCGGTCTGTTAAGATACGAAGCATTGGTAATTCATTACGTTCAAAATACGGCAATACTTTGTCATTTAAAATATCAGCCGCCGTAATCGGCGTTTTCGTTGTGTACAGTTTTGCAAACGCCACTTTGCTGTAAGTATCAACAAAGGTCTGTTGGTAAATTCTGCCAATTCCTTTGAGATTACCGACATAAAAAGTGTCTTGAGAGCCCAGATAGCCTGGGTGGGCGGTTTCTATCTCGCCACAGGCGATGTCGTCGTCTTTCTTTTTCTCACGCGCTGCGACTTGAGCATCCGTCAGTACAATACCTTCTTCTGCTACCTTTTTCTCTAAGGCTTTGAGGCGTTTTTTGAAGTTTTCTAAACTATGTCGGAACCAAATTGAGCGAACGCCACTGCCGGATACGAAGAAGCCTTTTTTACGAAGCTCATTACTGGTTCGATGTTGGCCATGTGCCGGTTCCGCAACGGCATAATCAATGACCGCTTTTTCCGTTACTTCATCCACTCTGTTTTTAACATTAGGTGTTCGTCTAGATCGGTTGATTAACGCATCCAGATTGCCATCTTGTGCGACGATAAAACGTATCTCGTGAAACGCCCATGACTTTACAGGCTTTTGAAACATTTCCCAGTTCTTCAGCAAGATTGAGTAACCTGCTTTGTGTTTAATGATTGGGTTGTTAGTATGGAACATAGAGAGTTACCTTTTTGTTTGTTTTGATTTAAAGATTCGACACCTTTATCAAAACGGGTAACTCTCTACCTTTCAAGTAGAATTGTCAGATCAAGTCGAGACTAATACACATAAGGCTGTTAACACCAAGCGACTTTGTCGTATCTTAATTACCAAGCAATTCTGTCGTAATTGCTAATTACCAAGGGAAACTGTCGGTCTCTTTTTTACATGTTTGTTAGTGTTCTTGTTTTTGAATACTAGAGGCATGTTGAGGATGATTGTGATGGATTCTAAAGCTCAACTCACCGTTGATATAATTCTAAAGTTGTTGAGGGTAGAATAACAATTGCTAGCGCCGCTAAGTTACTCAGTAAATCTAGACGCACCATTGAACGTTATGTAAAACGCTATCAACAAGTCGGTATTCAGTTTGTTGTGCATGGTAATAGTGGTAAGTCACCTCCTAATAAAATGCCCACGTCGATTAAAGAAACCGTTCAAGACTTAATCAAAGACAAGTATTTTGATTTGAATTTACTGCACTTGGCCGAACAATTAGCCGAGAATGAAAACATTGTCGTAAAGCGCGAAACCTTGCGTGGTTAGGCGCACGACATTCATCATGTAAAGCGAGCTAAGCGTAGGCGTGATGTAGCCCGTAAACGCAGGGAGCGGATGGAAGCGCCCGGCTTGATGATGCAAATGGACGGGAGTCCGCATCTCTGGTTTGGCGACAAAAAACACTGTTTAATTACTATGATTGATGACGCGACCAGTGAAGTGTATGCCGAGTTCTTCCCCTCTGAACCACAGTGGGCTGCATGAAAGTCATGCGAGATTGCATTGAAACAAAAGGCGTTTTCAAAACGCTTTATGTGGATAGAGCAGGTATCTTTGGTGGTTCAAAACGCTGCAATTTCTCACAAATGCAACGAGCATGTGAAGAGTTAGGCATTGAAATTATCTTTGCTAACTCACCGCAAGGAAAAAGCCGTGTTGAACGTGCGTTTGATACCTTCCAAGACAGATTGGTGCCAGAGCTTAGACTCAACAACATCAACGATATTGCAGCGGCAAACGCGTACCTAAAACACATATTTATCCCTCAGTTCTGGCAGTCCCAAATCCAAGTGAAATCAAAATGCCTTTACGCTTACAGACCAAGCTTATGTTTCTCAAGCAAATGACGGAAGTTCGTGATGGTTGTGTGATCAGGAATGGTAACCTCTAAAGACAAGTCAGCGAATAAACGCATAGAGGTTATCTCATACAGAGCATCTTCCATCGCGGGATCACTTATGTCGTACCTGCTTCCGGGTAGAAGGGCTCTATTTGAGCTTCGAGTTTTTGCCATGGAGTCCGCTCATTCATACGATCCAGAAAAATTTCTTTGCGGGTTTTGCAGCGTTTGCTGGTGAGTTCGGTATCTGCGAAGGAGAATTGGTTCATGCTTGATTAGGGATCTTAGTTGACTTAAGTCAGTGAGATTGTTTCATATTGCCGACTTGTTCGCAGGTTCCCTAGTGGATATGGGATTGGTATAGCAGTGCTGTTTTTAACTAGTTTTTTGTTCTTTTTTTAACTACGTCAAACTTCGTAAACAAGATAAAGTCCTTTTTTAGATTATGCTAATCTACTTTCTGTTAATGTTGTTTGTTTATTTGTCTTGAGGATTGGCATGCCAGAGAGTTAGATCGGTGCGCAAGGTTTTTGTTGGTTCTTACTGTTAGTTCGCAATGGCCCTCGCGTAGTATTGTTAGTTAGAGTGACTATAGGTTCATACGATTACAGCGGGTAGCGGGAGAGAATTTTCTCATCACGCTAGGATTGTAGAAGTACTGGATACAAAAGTCTATTTTGCCGATCCTATAGTTCTTGGGAAGTGTGGCGTCAACGAAAATAGTAACGGTCTTTTAAGGAGCTATGTGCGAAAAGGCAAAAATTTAATGGAGATTGAAGATCGCATGATTCACTGGAAGATGATACGAATCAATTATCACCCAAGAAAGTGTTTAGGATTCAAGCAGCCAACGCTCGTATTTAAATAGATGTTCTTAGCGGCTTGAAATGAAAAGTGTCGCACTTTGAGCTTGAATTCATGTGTATGTATTTCCAGTAGCTTTTTTCTGGGCGATCACAAGGAGGATTAAGCTAGAGGAGGAATGGAGAAGGTTAAATATCGAAAGAGTAGGTGGCCGAAACCTACTCTTTATATGTCGCCTAAGTACTATAACCGTTGGGGTTATGGCTTTGCCAGTTCCACGAATCGCGACACATTGCATTGAGGTCCAGTTCAACTGACCAGTCTAGTTTATCTTTTGCTTTATTTGTATCTGCATAGAACTCTGCAATGTCCCCAGCGCGGCGCGGCGCAATTTCGTAAGCGATCGTTTGATTGCTCGCTTTTTCAAATGCTTTCACTACATCTAATACGCTGTAACCTTTTCCTGCACCGAGGTTATAAGCTTCTATGGAATGGGGTGTTTGTAGGTTTAACTTTTCCAATGCTTTGATATGGCCAATCGCAAGGTCAACGACATGAATGTAATCTCTGACGCCAGTTCCGTCTTGTGTTGGATAGTCTCCTCCAAAAATGCTCAATTTTTGTCGTTTACCAACAGCAACTTGAGCAATAAAGGGCATTAAGTTATTTGGGATGCCATTTGGGTCTTCTCCAATTAATCCACTCGGATGTGCTCCCACTGGGTTAAAGTAACGCAATAGTGATATGTTCCAGCGTGGGTCGGCATTAAAGATATCCTGTAAAAATTGCTCGATCATTACTTTTGTACGACCATAGGGGCTGGTGGATGATAGAGGGAAGTGCTCAGCATAAGGACTTGGGTTGTTCTCTCCATAAACAGTAGCCGATGAACTGAATACGAAGTTAAATACCCCCGCATTTTGCATGCATTCTAACAGTGTTAAGGTGCCAGTTAGATTGTTGTTGTAGTAGGCAATCGGCGTTTTTGTGGATTCCCCTACTGCCTTTAAGCCAGCGAAGTGGATTACACTGTCTATTGCGTGTTGCGCAAAAACTTGGGCAATCTCGACTTTACTGAGGAGGTTGTATGGGTAAAAGGTGACAGTTTTGCCAGTAATCTGCTTAATGCGTTCAAGGGATACTTTGCTAGAGTTTATTAGATTATCGACAACGATTACATCGAAGCCGCGTTCGAGTAATTCGACGCAGGTGTGGCTGCCGATAAACCCCGCACCGCCGGTTACCAATACTGTTTGCATACCTTACTCCTTTTTTGATGCAAGGGATTTTAGCATGATTGGTAGAATAGGCAGAAGGTCTTAGATGATTGTATTTTTTGATCGCCATCTGTTACGGAGGCGATAGTAGAAATACTGATGTTGTCCTCTTAGCAGCTGAGGGAACTATTACATTATAAAGGTAGATAAAATATTAACTTGCACTCTACACATGAGAGCTTCTTATCTATAAAATGCTTCGATATTTTTAAGGATGTACATATGTTGTGGGCTAAAAAAGGGGTATGGTGGCTGGCTGGCTTGTGTTTAGCGTTGTCGTTGGTTGTTTCAAATGGCTATAGTGTCGGGTCGGCTATCTTGTTTCTAATATCTCCATTGATCTTTGTTTTTTCAAGGTTTAATTTGTCTCGGCAGGATAAGTTGTTAGCGGCTGTTTTTGCGTTGTATTTTGTATTGATGATTGTGTTTATCTATCTAGATGGCTGGCATTACCGTGAGCTAGATCGGCCTTCTCGTTTTCTCTTAGTTCTTCCAGTATTGTATTTGATGCTTTATTGCTACGGGCCGCGTATTGCTTTGTGGGTTGGGTCTATGTTGGGAGCTTATGGTGCTGTAGTGGTCGCTGTTTACGAGCGCTTTGTATTGGATCTTCCCCGTGCCAGTGGTGGTGAGCACCCGATTATGTTTGGTGACACCTCAATGCTATTGGGGGTGTTAAGTGCAATGGCTACGTTGTATTTTTTTTCTAAACGGCAGTTTTTGTATGTTGGATTGGCGGCATTGGCGTTTTTTTCAGGAGTGATGGGGTCTCTGTTATCTGCTTCTCGTGGTGGCTGGGTGGGGTTGCCATTGATAATGGTTTTTTTGCTATGGCAAAGTCGTGATTTGCTTGGAAAAAAATTGGTGATTGGTATATGTCTATTGGGAGTTATGGGTGCAGTTACTATATGCAACATACCTAAGTTAGGAGTATCTAATCGGATTTATGAGGCGGCACATAATATTGAGATGTACCTCCAAGGTGATTCTAACACTTCGGTTGGACTTCGATTTGAAATGTGGAAGGCTTCTGTATATATGTTGGCAGACTCGCCTATATTTGGTGTAGGTGAATATAGTTCAAAAGAGTTTAAACAAAAATTGTCTGACGAAGGTGTTATTACTCAAATTACGGTAGAGTTTGATCATGCTCATAATGAATACCTTGATGCTTTAGGTCTACGTGGTTTGGTGGGTTTTTTGGCCTTGATGGCCGTGTATTTAGTACCGCTTCGTTTGTTTTTAGCTAAGATGCGTGAACATCAAGATAATTGGAATATCAAAGCCTACGCTATTGGTGGAGCATTAATACCGATGAGTTATATGGATTTCGCACTGACTCAATCTATGTTTAGTCACAATATTGGTGTGATGATGTATGTGTTTCCAATTGCGTTTTTCTGGGCTGCCACGCGTTGGGCAGAGAAAGAGGCAAAAGGAGAAGTATAGTTATTAGTTCATGAATAAAAGGCCAAGCAATTTTCTTGGCTTTTTTAGGTAATCTGTATGTTCCGTCCTGAAATAGGTTTACACCTAGGAGACCTATTTCAGGACGAGACAGTATATGGCAATCTAATTTTGAGTAAGGGTGAAAGTTTTTTTGGTCGAATAAGTTATCGCCTTATGTGTATTAGTGTGATTACCAAGGGATTGTGTCGGTCTAATTACCGAGCGACTTTGCCGTACACAGCATATCAGCCAGTTTTTTACTGGCTATGTTTTATGCCGATTCTTGCGACCTTTCAACTCTCAGTGCCGTGGTATTCATATTATTCCTTAGCCATATACTGCGCACGCCGCCAGCGCTGATATCAACTCCAAGAGCTTCCGTTAGCTTCATCGCAACTTTCTGCTGTCCGAGATGAGGATGTTCAATGGAGAATTGAACTACTGCGCTCTCAATAGCCATATCCACACAGTTCTTATGCCGTAAATCAGGCGTTTCTTGCCGCTTTAACGCCTCTGGACCTCCTTGTTTGACGAGTTTTAAGTGTCGATAAATCATGTCTCGAGATACGCCGCTTTGACGCGATGCTTCACTCACATTCCCTAGTTTTTCAACCAAAGCCAGTACCTCTAGTTTCTTTTGAATTTCCAAGTCTTCTTTCGTCAGTTTACTTGGCTCGTTGACCTCTGATACCTTGAGTTGTCGACCCGCAAAATGGGCGGTGAAGCCTTTCTCGCTGGTATTTCTGATTTCGATTTTCTGATGGGTAATGGAATGCTTAAGTGGTGAATCAATTGTAAGCGTTCGGCAAAGCACACATAACAATCTGATTTCGGTTTGCCTAGAGTAATGATTTCTTTGGTCTACGGAATCATCACTCTATGTTTACATCCTCTCCCCAAGTTTCTATTACCTTGATTTGTGGCCCAACCGACATGCGTAAAGCCATTGATGGCTTATGTGACGTGGTGGCCTATGACCTAGAGCAGGACCCCTGCTCTGAGCACTTATTTGTCTTCTGCGGTCGTACTCGTAATAAACTCAAGATTTTACAATGGTCTGCTAATGGTTTTTGGCTACATTACAAACGACTTGAAAAAGGCACATTTAAGTGGCCAGGGATTGAGGATAATAAATTATCGATTCGCATCTCTGCTCGACAGTTGAATTGGCTGCTTGAAGGTCTGCCGATTGATCTGGAAGGTGCCCATCCTGAATTAATTTATCGCTATCATGGCTGTTAATTGCCGTGAGTTTGGTATAATCCATTACCATGAAACACGACCAGATACCTTACCAAACGACGTTGAATCCTTGAAAAAGCTGTTGCTTGAACAGCAAGCATTATTGAGTCAACAGGTATCTGAGATAAGTGAAAAAGACTCCCAGCTCGCTCAGTGGCAATCCAAGTATCAAAACATTCTAGAGCAATGGCGTTTAGCTCAGCAGCGACAGTTTGGCACAAGCTCCGAAGTCATGCCAGGTCAAAGAGACTTGTTTGATGAAACATCGGAAGATGAACTTGACTCGCAAGTGGACGATGAACAAGAAAACCGTCCGCCCGCTAAAAAGCGAACTCAACCTAAGCGTAAACTCCTTCCAAAAGATCTCCCTCGTGAGACGGTTGTGTTAGATATACCAGAAGAAGAAAAGGTCTGTGATGGTTGCCAGGGCGAGCTGCACAAAATGGGCGAAGACAAGTCCGAAAAACTGGAATTTATTCCTGCTCAGCTTAAAGTCCTTGAAACGGTACGTCCTAAATACGCTTGTCGACACTGTGATCAGTCAGGTACACACAGCACCATCAAACAAAGAGAACCTGAACCGAGTATGATCCCAAAAGGGATCGCAACGCCCAGTCTTTTAGCACAGATCATCACAGGCAAGTTCCAATACAGCCTCCCCTTGTATCGACAAGAAACGCTCTTCCAGCAGTATGGGATTGAGCTAAAGCGTAGCACCATGTCCAGTTGGATGGCGACGAGCGCCCAAGTACTGCAAGGGCTTTATCACTTATTACGACAAGTTATGCTGCAACAATCGGTGCTTCATGCTGATGAAACCACGCTTCAAGTCATCAAAGAAAAGCGAGGGAGTTGCTATATGTGGGTCTATTGCAGTGGTAAAGACAGTCCGGACTTCAACTCGCCGATTCCCAATATTGTTTTATATGACTTCCAGCCTTCTAGAGCCGGTGCATGTCCAAAGAACTTCTTGTCTGGTTATAACGGCTATTTACAGGTGGATGGTTATGCCGCTTATGAACAAACAGAGGCGACTTTAGTCGGATGTTGGGCACACGCTCGTCGTAAATTTACCGACATCGTCAAGACCACAGACAAAAAGAAAACGGGTAAAGCTCAGCTTGCGCTTAGCAAGATCCAAAAGCTCTATGCCATCGAATCCGTTGCCCAGCAAAAAGAGACAAAAGAAGAAGCTTACCAGCATCGACTTAAGCACGCCCCGACAGCGCTAGAGGACTACAAAGCTTGGCTAGAAAAAGAAAGTAAAAGACTTCCACCAAGTAGTACTATTGCCAAAGCGGTACAGTACAGTCTCAATCAATGGGATAAACTGATCCAATACCTTAAAGCCCCCGAACTTCAGTTGGACAACAATCGTGCGGAACGAGCGATTAAGCCGTTCGTCATTGGGCGTAAAAACTGGCTGTTTGCGAATACAGGCAATGGCGCGAAAAGTAGCGCGGTTCTCTACAGTATTATCGAAACCGCGAAAGCGAATGGGTTAATCCCTTACGAATACTTAGTGACGTTGTTTGAAGAACTTCCGAAGCGCAATGTAGAGGACAGCCTAGAAGACCTGTTACCTTGGAGTATTAAGCTCTGAGATAGAGGCAAGGTGTGATTGCCCGTACGCTTACGGATAAACCGAATCGAGAGGGCGAGCTTGCCACTCAACAACTTGTTCTAAAACAGCATCAGTGACTTTAGCTATTAGACTGGCGGAGATATAAGCATCGTACATTTCTTTGAAGGTTGCGACGATTTCTCGGGTAGTCATTCCTTTGGCATACAAGCTTAAGATCTTGTCGTCCATCGATTGGAATCGAGTTTGATGCTTACGAACGATCTTGGGTTCAAAGGACGCGTCACGGTCACGAGGGATTTCTAACTGGATCTCACCATCGTCAGTAATTAGGCGTTTAGATGAGTAGCCATTTCGACTGTTACTATCGTTGGTCGGCGAGTGTTTTTCGTAGCCAAGGTGATCATCAAGTTCAGCATTTAAAGCTGTCTCAACCGTCACCTTGGTTAACATTTTCCTGAAGTCATCAAGATCCGAAGACGTCTTAATTGACTTAGCGGCTTCGCGAGCGAAGGCTTCTAAAGCTTTCTTATCCATATTGCTTATCCTTAGCCATGACTGGCTTAATTATAAGCAGATACACAATTTAATTTCTTTCCGGGTCACCAAAAATTACTTAAGGAGCTTACCGGTTTTCATTTTAGGTATGAAATTGGTTATACTCTAGTATGGATATATAACTCTTAAGTATCTCAACTTAAAAATGCAGCTTATCTTATGCTGCATTTTTATCAATAAAACCTTTCAAAAAAGTTAATAATATAATTTTTATATCTAGCCAGACAGACCAATTTTCTATGTAGTAAAGATCTAATTCTATTCGTTTTTCAAGGTCAGTGTCACCACGCCAGCCGTTAATTTGAGCTAAGCCTGTAATTCCGGCTTTAACCATATGTTTTTGCATATACCCAGGAATTTCGTGCTTAAACTGATTGACAAAAACTGTACGCTCGGGCCTTGGCCCTACAATAGACATATCACCTTTTAGGACGTTGATAAATTGCGGTAGCTCATCCAAGCTAGTCTTACGAAGAAATGCGCCAATAGTTGTTACAGACATACTTTTAGCTCCTCCCCATTTAACTCCATCTTTTTCACTATCGACAGACATAGATCTGAACTTAAGCATATTAAATGCTTTACCATTCCAACTTACACGTTCTTGTTTATAGAAAACAGGTCCTGGAGATGTTAGTTTCACAAGAAAAGCTAGAATAAACATAATGGGCGAGATGCTAAGTAAAATAATGCTTGCAATAATTTTATCTTCAATAGATTTTATTAAGCGGTTTTTACCTTCCATCATTGGGGATGTGGTGACGTTGATAATAGGGAGCCCTGCAACCTCAGTCATGGATTGGTTTAAGAGTCTAAACCCGAATAAGTCTGGCACTACTCTTATAATGGCGGAGGACGAGCGAAGTGCTTTTTGCACATTTTGCATGGTTTTAACTTCACTCATTGGGAGAGCGATCCAAACTTGATCTATTTTATGATCTATTACTAGCTTTTCTAGTTCCTTTATTTCGCCTAGCACATTTATTTTTTGGTCAAGGTTTAATTCTATTTTTGCTTCTTTCTCTGTCACAAAGCCCGCTACTGACAAACCAATATTTGGGTTAGTTATTAGTTTTTCAGCCGCTTGTTTTCCAAGCTCGCCATTACCAACAATGAGTACCCGTCTTACATTAAAGCCTCTTTCTCGCAAAGCTCCCAATGTTACTCTAAGACTGTAACGTGCACTAACCACCAGAACTAGTGCCGTGCTGAACCATGCGAATGTCCACTCTCGAGAGTAGGAATCGGATGATTGTGTAATGAAAGCACTAAAGATAAGCAAACCGAAGGTTAAGATATTTGCTATAATAACGGTTTTTAGTTCAGATAGAAATGCAGTTCCTCGCCACCCCCTATAAGCGCCTAATGAAGTAAATGTAACTTCTCCTATTAGTAACCCAAGCAGAAGTGCATTTTTATAGCCTCGTGGTAAATCAAAGCTATTGTTGAACCACCAAAAGCATAGTAGTCCAGATAAAACTATTGCGATCGCATCCATAATCCGAAGGGAAATTCCGATTGAAGCACTATGCTCTTTTAACGCGTGACCTGTTTTCATTTTTTTCCTATGTATTTGTAAATACTAGTCTGCAAGCCTATTATCATAAGAAACAAGTAATTTGTTCTAGGGCTGTTGTAACGATAGTGTCTGAAGTCTTTTGGTCGTTTGTTTCACTATAACACCTCAATTCGGGTGCATTGCCTGATTGGCGAAGATGAATAATCATATTATTAGATAATTGCATTCGGAGGCCATCCACCTCATTTAAGCTTCTAATACTAACTGTTTCATTAATACCAATTAGATTTAAAAGCTTACACTGATCGTTTGTATTTTGTATCAAGCCAGAAATTATATTTTGAGATTGCTCATTTGAAATATTTTTTATGCGGTCGCTAGAGGTGAAGCGCTGAGGAAGCCTGTTAACAAGTTTTCTTATCGAGATTTTATTTTCAACCGAAGATGCCAAAATTGTTAAGATTGGCAGTATTGAGTCTCTAGTTGCTAGGGGGTTTAATTGCGCTCCGTTTATTTCAAAATTACTACCGATTAGGACCCCGCCATTTGCCTCGTATCCTACAACACTAGAGCCGGCTTGCTTAGCAAGTTGTTCCATGCCTTCGAGCACATATGGTGAGCCGATGCGGGTACGAAGAGTTTTTAGGTTTGGGCTAGAAAGTTCTAAGGCTGTATTTGCATTTATAGGGCAGCTTATATGTGTAGCTCCCAGATATTGAGATACTAGTATTCCAACGATATCGCCACGTAGCCAATGTCCGTTTTCATCACTGATAAGAGGTCTGTCTCCGTCCCCATCAGTAGATACGATGGCATCCAAGTTATGCTCTTCTGACCAGTTTAGTGCCTTAATTTGATCTTCTTTTGATACTGCTTCGGTGTCAATCGGTACAAATGTACTAGTGCGTTCTAATGAGATTACTTCAGCGCCGAAGTGAGACAATAAAGACTTTATTATATCTCTTGCGACACTTGAGTGTTCGTAGACCCCAATACGTTTCCCTGCTAAAAAGCTCTTAGGAAAAATTGATGTATACCGTTCTTTGAATATTTTTAACGCTGCAGTATCAAGGGGGTAGTTTTGTTTTGTTCTCTTCTTGAGCGAGTTATTATCAATGAGAGGGGATGATAAAATTATCTTTTCGTGGGCTTTGGTAATTTCACCTTTTGGGGTATAAAACTTAAAGCCATTTCGGTCGAAAGGTATATGACTTCCCGTTACCATGATTGCTGGGATTTCTAGGGTCATTGCAAAATATGCTAGTGCAGGGGTTGGTAACTTTCCACAGTAGATGATATTTATACCCAAGTCTTCCGCCGCTGACATTATAGCTTCAGCAATGGAAGTGCTACTTGGCCTTAAGTCTATGCCAATTGCAATGCTCTTTGCTGTAGGGCATACTAATGTAAGAAAAGCTCTAGTATATTCGTAGCATATAATAGGAGATAAATTTTCTACCAGTGCGCGTACGCCACTTGTTCCAAAATTTACTTCGTTGTTCTTACTAAGTTCATTCAATGTCGTCATATCAAGTACTCTTTAGTAACTATCGACCATAAATATCACAATATCGAACGATATCATCTTCACCAAGGTAGCTGCCTGATTGAACTTCGATTAATTCAAGGGGGATTTTACCTGGGTTTTCCAATGCATGAATTTCTCCAATTGGTATATATGTAGACTCATTTTCTGTAAGTAGTATTTCTTTCTCGCCGTTCTGAACTTTCGCAGTACCTGAAACAACTACCCAATGCTCTGCACGATGATGATGCATCTGTACGCTAAGTTTTTCGCCAGGCATCACAATAATTCTTTTAACTTGATGTCGGCTCCCTAGATCAACTGTTTGGTAGGTTCCCCATGGTCTGTGGACTTTTGTATGGAATGCATGTTCATTACGTCCTTCTTTTTGTATCCGTTTAACAATCTTCTTAACGTTTTGTGCATTATCTTTATCAATGACTAGTACTGCGTCAGCGGTTTCGATTATCGCTAAATTTGTTACCCCGACGGCAGCTACCAAGCGCGATTTGGCATTAATTAGTGTGTTGTTTGTATCTTCAGTCATTACATCACCAATCAATACATTTAGGTTTTTGTCTTTCTCTGCAAAGTCGTAAAGAGCATCCCATGCACCAATATCGCTCCAATCCCCAGAATAAGGCACTACCTTAGCTTTTGTTGTTTGTTCCATTACTGCATAGTCAATAGACTCTTCGGGGCACGCCGAAAAAATTTCTGTGTCTACTCGAATGAAATCTAAATCTTCAGACTTGTTTTGATAAGCGCTTGAGACGGCTCGATAAATATCTTCACGTTGTGATTTTAGTTCTGCTAAGAACGCACCTGCTTTAAATAAAAACATGCCGCTATTCCATAAGTACTCTCCAGATGTAAGATATCCTTCTGCTGTATTGGCATCTGGTTTTTCTACAAATGTTTCCACATCGAAGTTTTGACCTGCTTTTATATATCCGTAGCCTGTTTCTGGTCGCGTTGGTTGTATACCGAACGTTACTAGATAGTTTTCTTTTGCTAATGAAGCCGCCTGCGTAATTGCTTCTTCAAACGCCGCAGTGTTGTTGATAACATGGTCTGCTGGGAGAACTAGGAGTATCGAGTCATCTGAAGTTGCCTCAAGTGCAGCTAAGGTGATAGCTGGGGCAGTGTTGCGACCAACAGGCTCTAAGATAATGCGAGCATCTTTAATATTGAGCTCTTGAAGCTGCTGTGCAATTAAGAATCTGTGATCTTCGTTGCAGACAATTATTGGCATTGAAACATCTAAATGTTGTGTGCGTAGTGCTGTTTGCTGTAGCAAGGATAAGTGGTCGTGAGTTAGGTTTAAACACTGCTTTGGGAAATGTTCGCGAGAAAGTGGCCACAGGCGGCTACCAACACCACCAGAGAGAATCACAGGTACGATATGCATTATATGTCCTTGAACTGTATATATCGAAAAAGAGTTGTATCTAAAAGAAAAAATTAATACTTACGACACGATCGACACAACTTTACCAATAACGGTAATAAGTCTACCAAAACGTGAGCCAGATTAGCAATTGATTTCAATAGCATTTAATACACATCGATTCTTAAAAAGTGAAGCTTTTAAATTGTATGGTTTGATCGATTTCTATGGCTATCGACAGGGTTGAGTTTTATATTTCCACTATTTTTGTCTAGAGAACCCGCGAATAACTCAGTCTATTAGTCGCTCAGCATTGAAGTTGTGCATTTGCGCTCTATAAACATAAAATTCGAGTGCTTCTAGCGCCATTATGGGATTTTTACTCCCATTTTTGGATTCGCTAGACGGGTTAACCCCGTGCAGATCATATAATTTGGTCGACTCGCAAAAAGTTTCCAAACGCGAATAAGACTGCTAGCTGATTGTCATTCTTCGACAATCATTTGTAGACGACTTTTCGGAAGCCAAACTGACACTTTAGTATTCTAAACGGGTGCTCGACTTTAGCTCTCTAATGCTAGCCTTTAAATACTCTGTTCGGATGGGATTCTTATTTATACGAGGACATTTCTTCCAAGCACGTATCTTACTGGCCATTTCAGCAATCAACTAATCCCGCTTTTTAGTTTTATTTTCTTGTCGCTTCTCTACACCTCGATAACCCGAATCTGCTGAGATAACAGACTCTTCACTATGTACAAGTTCAGGTAGCGGTATGAGGTCGTGCACATTAGCCAACGTCGTCGTAAAGCTGTGCACTAAACCGCGTTTTGTATCGACACCAATATGAGCTTTTAGCCCAAAAATCCACTGATTCCCTTTTTGGATTTGATGCATTCCAGGATCACCCGTATTCGATTTATTTTTGGTTGAGCTTGCGGCTTCAATAATCGTCGCGTCAACGAGGGTTCCTTCGTTGAAGTGAACTCTGGCGTCAGACAAACATTTATTTACTTCTTTAAAGAGCGCACGTTTTATATGACTTCCAGCCTTCTAGAACCGGTGAATACCCAAAGAACTTTTTGTCTGGTTATAACGGCCCTGAATTCAAGCTTGAAGTGCGACACTTTTCATATCAAGCCGCTAAGCACATCTCTTTAAATACGACTGCTGGTTGCTTGAACCCTAAACACTTTCTTGGGCGATAATTGATACGTGTCATCGCCCAGTGAATAAGGGCGATGACATGAATGTTTTTTAATCAATTTTCGCCCTTGGATATCTCAGTTAGTCCCGCAATCAAAACCCTCTCCAAATAGTCTGTACTCATGTGACAGACTTTTTGTTTTCTCTTGATTCCTGATTTTTTCTTTGTCGTTTCTGTCCTAAGCATATTGACTGCAAGGTCTCTCATCATCGCAACCTTCAATGCCCCATCTTTGTTATCAATCGGGCATTGACCTTCGTTCATTGACGCATCAAGCACCCAGTGAAGGCTGTTTTCTATTCCCCAATGGCTTCGGACTGCCGATGCAAAACGAACCTCGGTTAATTCGGCTGAGCTGATGTAATAACGATACTCTACTGATCGTTTATCCGTCTTTTTGTCTCGCCTGTAACCTATTACTACACCAATACTTTTGATTCTATCCCAGCCTGCACAAGGCGCTTGCTCTGGATCGACAGGCAACGTATAGCATACTCGCCCTTCATCCCGTCCATGATTTTGACTTATATTGAGTTTTTCTAGCGTAATGGGAGGTTGTAATAAGCTAAGAAAGAGCTTCTTTAACCGCCTTATACAAGCGTTCTTGATTACCTTTTACCGCCAGAAGATAATTTCCTTTGCCTTTAAGTATGCTTTTTACTATCTCCTTTTGGCATCCCATTGCATCAATCTAAATGAGACAGTCTTTCACATCTAATAACTTGAGCAGCTTTGGTATGGCTGTAATTTCGTTACTCCCTAAATTCAGATAATAAGTGCGACACTGCAAGACAGGTGTAGAAGAAGCCAACTGCTGAAGTTGGTACACTTCTTTTCACCACAAAAACAAGCAGTACAAACATGAATTATCAGCAGTTGACCGAAGGGAAACGATATCAGATTTCCGCTCTTTTAGAACAAAAAATGTCAGTGTCCGATATCGCTAATGCCATTAAGTGCCATAAAGCCACGGTTTATCGTGAATAACAGGCAAGCAAAACGCTATTGCCCTAAGGAAGCACACACTCTTTGTATAACAAGACGAAAGAGGTCTGCAAAGTATCGAATACCAACAAAAACGATCAATTATATACGGACTCTTATTGAGTTTGACTGGAGTCCAGAGCAAGTATCTAACGCATTGAAACTATGTGGCGTGCCAGTCAGTCAGTCACGAGTGGATTTATCAATACATTCATGACGATAAAAGGCTCAAAGGAACACTTTATCGGCACTTAAGACAGGGTCATAAGCGCTATCGGAAAGGCAAACGAAGTTATAAAGAACGCTGTATCCTTAGAGGAGCGTCCTGATATTGTCGATACGCGAAAACGTTTTGGGGATTGGGAGATAGACACGGTTTTAGGTAAAAGTGGAACAGGCTCGATTGTCACTCTACTTGAGCGAACGACGCATTTTTACTTGATAAAGAAAGTGAATTCAAAATCTGCCATAGATGTTACCCAAGCGACAATAGAGTTGTTAATGCCCTTTAAAGATCACGTGCATACGATTACAGCAGATAACGGTAGAGAATTTGCTCATCACGCTAAGATTGCAGAAGCGCTGGAAACCAAAGTCTATTTTACCCACCCTTATAGCTCTTGGGAGCGAGGTGCGAACGAAAACAGTAACGGTCTTTTAAGGCAATATGTGCGGAAAGGAACAGATTTAAGAGAGATTGAAGATGACGTCATTCATTGGACGATGACACGTATCAATTATCGTCCAAGAAAGTGTTTAGGGTTCAAGCAGCCAGCGGTCGTATTTAAAGAGTAAGCGTACGGGCAACCACACCTTGCCTCTATCTCAGAGCTTAATACTCCAAGGTAACAGGTCTTCTAGGCTGTCCTCTACATTGCGCTTCGGAAGTTCTTCAAACAACGTCACTAAGTATTCGTAAGGGATTAACCCATTCGCTTTCGCGGTTTCGATAATACTGTAGAGAACCGCGCTACTTTTCGCGCCATTGCCTGTATTCGCAAGTCGAGTCAGCAAGGGGGAGTTTCGCCCCCAAGCTGCTCACAGAACCGTACGTGACAGTCTCCCGTCATACGGCTCTTGGTCGCACATTTGATGCACGAAGTAATTCCCAATGAGCAAAAAGCGTTGGCATGCGTTTACGTACTTGGTCAAGCTTGCGTTCCGCTTCTCGCGTACCTATTTTCAACTTGCATCTTGCCCATTTTATCAATCTTGATTGAAAGACAGACCAGATACGATAACTGAAGTGTCGGTACCAAAACTTGCCATAGTAGTGTATCCACCCTCTTAACGAGGCATTGTGCCTCTGTGCAAGTTCTTTCAATGTTGCTCCAGATGATCGATGTACTCGCCACGACGTAATCGTTTTCGTGATTCGCTTCATGGCGGTCATTGAGGCACCCGCCGCACATTTCCTGAACAAACAACCGTCTTTTCGTCTAAGCGTTCTAACCTTGAAATCATAGCCTAGGAACGTGAAGACTTTCTTTACGTTATGGCGTGGAAACGTATCTATGTAGACCACATTGGATTTGGCTTCATTGATACTCAATCCCACTTCTTCCATTCGTCGTTGGATCGCTTCCTTTAACTTCACCGCCTCGGACATTCGACTACAATGGCATACAATATCGTCTGCGTACCGTTCGAAGGGCACATAACGCCGTTGTTTAGCCATCCACCGATCAAAAGCGTAGTGAAGAAATAAGTTCGCCAAAATGGGCGAGATAACGCCACCTTGCGGCGTACCACGCGTTCTCTGAGTTAGGATATCAGTCTTGCTTGAGTCTGACATGGGAGCCTGCATCCATCTACGACAGTACAATACTACCCAGCGAGGCATATCATGGTGCTCTAACGCTTTGACCACCAGATCATGGTCAACATGATCAAAGAAGGCTTTGATATCTACCTCTAATACCCAACTATTAAAACGACAGTTACGCTCACATTGTGTTAGCGCCATATGCGCTGATCGATTGGGACGATAACCAAATGAACTATTATGAAATAGCTTATCCAGTCGCGTTTCCAAGTAGATCTTTACCGCTCCTTGTGCGATACGATCACTGACAGTTGGAATACCGAGTATTCTATCTGAACCATCCGCTTTAGGTATTCGCTTTTCGCGAACCGGTGGCGGTAGGTAACTACCAGAACACAGACGGTTCCATATCTTATAAAGATTACGGTCTCTGTTGTTATCAAATTGCTTCATTGTTTGGCCATCGCAGCCCGGCGCACCTTTATTGCGTTTGACCGATTTATACGATTGCCACACAAGAGACTTGGGAATCTCAAATGCTTTACCTTGCATTAAAACGTCATCCTCTTTAAAAAAAGTTGTGTTCTAATCAATTCGGCGACCCAGACCCCTTCGCTCCCACACCATTACAGCGCATTCAACACTACTACGAGTCTGTCCGTCCCTACTGCACGATACGTGCTAGCAGTAGGTTCTCACGTTCCCTAAGCTGGCCTGTCTGGAAGTCTCGCTGCCTTAACACCGGATGCCATGTAGTCAGTAATCAGGTATCCACTACACTTTTCAGGGGGGGGGGCTGTACAACCCCTTTTTGACATCACCTAAGATTTCGATGCCTCTTCGAACAGTTCACTTTCGTTCGACTCTTCCAGACTCACATGACGGTAGTATTTCCGCCTTTTCCTGAGTCGCTCACTACCGAAGACCTTAGTCAACAGCAGCATCAGGTAGTTTGATCAATGCGCCTGAACGCCCTGATCGGAGGGCCTACCTCCATCCAACTTAGAGCATGGATTCATTATGCTGCAAAATGCTCTACTTCATAATGTCTCCTTCGTGACACACACAGCCAGTTTTTACGCCCAATGACGAACGGCTTAATCGCTCGTTCCGCACGATTGTTGTCCAACTGAAGTTCGGGGGCTTTAAGGTATTGGATCAGTTTATCCCATTGATTGAGACTGTACTGTACCGCTTTGGCAATAGTACTACTTGGTGGAAGTCTTTTACTTTCTTTTTCTAGCCAAGCTTTGTAGTCCTCTAGCGCTGTCGGGGCGTGCTTAAGTCGATGCTGGTAAGCTTCTTCTTTTGTCTCTTTTTGCTGGGCAACGGATTCGATGGCATAGAGCTTTTGGATCTTGCTAAGCGCAAGCTGAGCTTTACCCGTTTTCTTTTTGTCTGTGGTCTTGACGATGTCGGTAAATTTACGACGAGCGTGTGCCCAACATCCGACTAAAGTCGCCTCTGTTTGTTCATAAGCGGCATAACCATCCACCTGTAAATAGCCGTTATAACCAGACAAGAAGTTCTTTGGACATGCACCGGCTCTAGAAGGCTGGAAGTCATATAAAACAATATTGGGAATCGGCGAGTTGAAGTCCGGACTGTCTTTACCACTGCAATAGACCCACATATAGCAACTCCCTCGCTTTTCTTTGATGACTTGAAGCGTGGTTTCATCAGCATGAAGCACCGATTGTTGCAGCATAACTTGTCGTAATAAGTGATAAAGCCCTTGCAGTACTTGGGCGCTCGTCGCCATCCAACTGGACATGGTGCTACGCTTTAGCTCAATCCCATACTGCTGGAAGAGCGTTTCTTGTCGATACAAGGGGAGGCTGTATTGGAACTTGCCTGTGATGATCTGTGCTAAAAGACTGGGCGTTGCGATCCCTTTTGGGATCATACTCGGTTCAGGTTCTCTTTGTTTGATGGTGCTGTGTGTACCTGACTGATCACAGTGTCGACAAGCGTATTTAGGACGTACCGTTTCAAGGACTTTAAGCTGAGCAGGAATAAATTCCAGTTTTTCGGACTTGTCTTCGCCCATTTTGTGCAGCTCGCCCTGGCAACCATCACAGACCTTTTCTTCTTCTGGTATATCTAACACAACCGTCTCACGAGGGAGATCTTTTGGAAGGAGTTTACGCTTAGGTTGAGTTCGCTTTTTAGCGGGCGGACGGTTTTCTTGTTCATCGTCCACTTGCGAGTCAAGTTCATCTTCCGATGTTTCATCAAACAAGTCTCTTTGACCTGGCATGACTTCGGAGCTTGTGCCAAACTGTCGCTGCTGAGCTAAACGCCATTGCTCTAGAATGTTTTGATACTTGGATTGCCACTGAGCGAGCTGGGAGTCTTTTTCACTTATCTCAGATACCTGTTGACTCAATAATGCTTGCTGTTCAAGCAACAGCTTTTTCAAGGATTCAACGTCGTTTGGTAAGGTATCTGGTCGTGTTTCATGGTAATGGATTATACCAAACTCACGGCAATTAACAGCCATGATAGCGATAAATTAATTCAGGATGGGCACCTTCCAGATCAATCGGCAGACCTTCAAGCAGCCAATTCAACTGTCGAGCAGAGATGCGAATCGATAATTTATTATCCTCAATCCCTGGCCACTTAAATGCGCCTTTTTCAAGTCGTTTGTAATGTAGCCAAAAACCATTAGCAGACCATTGTAAAATCTTGAGTTTATTACGAGTACGACCGCAGAAGACAAATAAGTGCTCAGAGCAGGGGTCCTGCTCTAGGTCATAGGCCACCACGTCACATAAGCCATCAATGGCTTTACGCATATCGGTTGGGCCACAAATCAAGGTAATAGAAACTTGGGGAGAGGATGTAAACATAGAGTGATGATTCCGTAGACCAAAGAAATCATTACTCTAGGCAAACCGAAATCAGATTGTTATGTGTGCTTTGCTAAACGCTTACAACCAATGGCATCTGTGAGAGGTTTCACAAAACGATCTTGAATGAGTTTTATCAGGTGACGTTTCGTAAGAAGCTCTACGATAGTCTCGAAGCACTGCAAAAAGATCTGGACGAATGGATGGTCTATTACAATAATGACCGAACTCATCAGGGGAAAATGTGTTGTGGAAGGACGCCACTGGAAACATTACTTGATGGAAAAGCGACCTGGGCGGAAAAGAATTTAACCCAGATCTAAACTGACAGACATCGGCTCAAAATGAGGTAACTGTCAGATCAGGTCTGGACTAGTACAAATAAGTCTGACTTTAATATAAACACTTCAAAGCCAGATTGTTTTCAGAAGAGCGCATAAATGTCCTACCAGCCCCCCTCAGGTAACTAAAACGCTAGAACGAAAAGCCATCTTTATTACGCCTCAAATCTTCCGCTACCATAAGAGAACACAAACTCTCCAATGAAGTTTTTGGTTCCCAATCAAGATCTTCATAAGCCTTATTTGGGTCTCCTATCAATAAATCCACTTCGGTTGGTCGATAGAATTTAGGATTTACCCTTACAACAGTATCTCCAGTATTTTTATTTACTGCAATTTCGCTATCACCACTTCCAATAAACTCAAGCTCAATATCAATCGACTTGAAAGCGAGTTTCACAAAGTTTCGAACAGTCTCTGTTCTATTTGTCGCTAAAACGTACGTATCAGCTTTAGAAGATTGAAGCATTAAATACATCCCTTCAACATATTCTTTGGCATACCCCCAATCTCGTTTAGCATCTAAATTACCTAGCTCCAAACAAGACAACTTACCCAACTTAATTTTTGCAACACTATCAGTAATTTTCCGAGTTACAAACTCTCTACCTCGTAATGGAGATTCATGATTAAATAAAATACCGCTTGAAGCAAAAATATCATACGACTCTCGATAGTTTATTGTCATCCAATGCGCATAAAGCTTTGCAACTCCATAGGGACTTCTAGGGTAGAATGGAGTTTTCTCAGTTTGAGGTATATCCTGTACTTTACCGAACATCTCAGACGTAGAAGCTTGATAAAACTTAATATTTCGGTCAATAATGCGAATTGCTTCTAAGAGATTCAGCGCTCCGATTCCTGTAATCTCTGAAGTAGAATAAGGCTGTTCAAATGAAACCCCCACAAAACTTTGTGCTGCCAAGTTATACACTTCGTCCGGTCTGATTTCATCAATCATCCTCACACTATTCATAGGATCTGTTAAATCGAATTCAACTAATGTTAAGTTTGGATGATCAGTTACTCCCAACTCATCCAAACGCCAAAAATTAACTGAAGCAGTTCGTCGATATGTCCCATAAACTTTGTATTTTTTGGACAAAAGTAATTCTGTTAGATAGGCACCATCTTGTCCGGTTACACCAGTAACAATCGCTTTCTTAGTCATTGTCATTCCAAGTAATATATTTTGTTCGAATATACTTTTCTAATTCTCTACAAAACCGATCTTTTGAAAACCTATTAGCATTTTTACGGCACGATTCACTTGAAATAAGCCCATCGAGGGCCTCAAATTCATTGATAGCCAATGAAAGGCTTTCTTCGGTTTGATCATCAAAAAAGATGCCGGTTGCATTTCCATTATTAACATCCCCGTGAATCGTCTCTAAAGCAGCTCCCGCTCCGTATGCAATTACTGGGGTCCCACATGCCTGAGCTTCTAAAGGCGCGATACCAAAATCTTCTTCAGCTGCAAAAATATAGGCCTTAGCCTTAGATAACTTTTCATTGAGAACAGAAAATGGCTGGTGCCCCAACAACAACACATTATCACCTGCAATTTTATCAATTTTTTCAAACTCCGGCCCGTCTCCGATAACAACTAGAGTTTTATCCTTAAAGTGATTTGAAAAGGTAGAGACAATAAGGTCAATTCTTTTATAAGGCACCATTCTAGAGGAAGTAATATAATAATCCTCTTTATCTTCATTATAAGTAAAATCGTCTACGTATACCGGAGGGTAGATAACATCAGACTGCCTTCCATAAACTTTCTTTACCCTCTTTGATATGTAATTCGATATAGATATAAAGTGATCTACACCGTGTGCTGTACGTACATCCCAAATTCTGACTTTATGAAGAAAGTATCGAGCTATCAACCCTTTAAAGCCTCCAGCCATATTTGACTCTCGAAGGTACTGATGCTGTAAATCCCATGCATATCTAATGGGGCTATAGCACATACAAATATGCAATTGATTTGGTCCAGTAATTACACCTTTCGCTACAGCATGAGAGGAAGAGATCACCAAGTCATAACTACTTAAATCAAACTGTTCAATCGCCAAGGGCATCAACGGAAGGTAAGTACGGTATTTACTCTTAGCAAAAGGAAGCTTTTGCACAAAAGAAGTCTTTACAGTCTTTTCCAAAAGCCAAGAGCGGTCATCATCTATAAAATCGACAATTGAATAAAGGTCTGCTTGGGGAAAAGTATTTAAAACTTGCTCAAGAACACGCTCTGCTCCTGCATAGGTTACCAGCCAGTCGTGGACAATAGCGATCTTCACTTAAACCTCTCCATAAAAAAACACCTTATTAGATTAACAAAAATAGGTATCGGCACACCTAATTAAACCTCATAGAAACTCTAGGAGAAGCGGATAACTTATAGGACAACAAAACAATAAAAAACAATAAAATTTTAAGATAATAGTTAAAAGACAGTAGGAACACAAACTTCCCACTAATATATGACAATAATATCGGTTGTGTAACAAATAAGAAACCAATAGCAATCAAAAAATGCCCCCTAAGCACGGTATATAGAAGGCATTTGATAACATATAGGGTAAAAATGGTATAAAGAATAAAAGCTCCCCACCCCCCCACTCCACCAAACAACTCAAAAAAAATCCCAGGAAAAGCTCCTGTATACTGACTTCCAGCTTCAATGGCACCAAAAACCCCGCCCCCAAGCTCTCTATGCATTAGAAATAATATAGATGTATGACCAACAGAGTGAACAATAGGCTCTAAAAAAACCTCGTTTAAAGCTTCCAAGGGGCTTGCGGCACCTTCCAAATAAACTCGATCAATCACTCCTGTAAAAATTTGCCCTTGCTGGACAAAGACCCGCTGAACAAAGTGATGAAGGGCTTCATCAATTGCAAGCCCTTTCACATCCATCATAACTTTTACACCTAAAAATAAAGATAAAGCAGCTAGAACAACTACCCCAAATGACAAGAAATAAAAGCCTTTTAGGCTTCTCCCCCTCATAACCAAAGATGCTGGAATTAGAAAGAAAAAGAGCTGATTAAATATCGCAGAAAACTTATTCCCAGCCAAGATCAACAGAAAAAATGAAAGAAAAAGTAAGATAACACTAAATCGCACTTTCTTCTTAGCGACCGACAGCCTAAAAAAAACCAACCCTAATATAAAAGCGATAAAGGTTTGATATTTAGAATATATAAAATAAAGTGTATTTGGGTAAAAGTCTAAATACTCGTGTTTTTGCATCCCCGTGAAGAAAGGTGGCAGGTAAACTAAATAACTACAAGCTACACACAGAAAGAATAGAAAGATAATAAACAAAACAATGTAATCATCCCGCCCCCCCCCTACCAAAAAACCAGACGATAACAAAGGATAACATCTACTATTATCAATTGATGAAAATATAAAACCAGATAAAAAAATAAAAACCAAAAAAGTAAAATAATAAATAGTAAAGTATAAGAATCCACCGTCACCAACATAGCGATTCAGTTCAAGCAGATAGAAATCATCTAAAGAAAGAAAAAATATTGACATACCTTGCCATGTCTTGAGAACAAAATAATAAATAAGCATGCAAGCGACACCTCCTATTTTATTTATTAAAAATAAAAAAGGAATTATAAAGAGTAACGATGAGGTAAGCACTAATAGAATTTGGTTAAAATCATACTCAAGCAAAACTTAACACTTCCTCAATTGCCTCAGCGCATTTATCTAGATTCTTAGCCGAGTTATTATATAAATTAAATTCTTTCGTATTTTCAAATAGAGATAGAAGAAACAAATCGACCACAGCAGAATCCACTAGCGTTGCCTTCGCTTGAAACATAGCTTGATTCAATTCTTTTCTAAGTCTATCAATTGAACTAACATTCACCCCCGGAAGATGACTATAAAACGTATTGGATAGGCATATTAAAGGCCTCTCTAAAACCATTGCCTCAAAACCAGACTTTGAATTTATAGTAATCACCAACCCACTTTTTTTCAACACTTCATAATTATTAATGGATGATTCCAATACAAAAAAATTTCTATAAAGCGACTTAAGCCTCCGTACATCCCAACAACTTAGAGACCCACGCATTGCCGGATGCTGTTTAATAACTACAGGCTTGTTTATCGGTGCAGACTTAAGAATATACTCTACAACCTTTAACTGGTCGAGGTACTCAGGAGCGCGAGTAGTAAGTTGAAAATCCCCTGGTACATGTAGAGGAAAATAAATAAAGCCTTCCTCTACATCCTCGAGCTTGGAGTAATAATTCAATGTGGAGCTAAAAAAATCATTGACAAAAAATGATACATATCGCTTTACATGATTAATAGGATATCTAAATTCTGTATAACGTCCAGTAGTAATGTCAACTAACTTCGAGGATAAAGCCTTCCAGTTCTCATATTTTAAAAACTTTTCAAATGAAGAAGTATAATGCGACTTATCTTTATCAGAATAACTCACTAAATGCTTTGAGTGATAATTATCCATATATGTCTTCACTTCAGGAGACATATTTATATCATCACAGAGTAGTTCTGGAGGGTTTATCGAATCGATCAAAAAAAGTGCTCTATTTTTAAAAAAAGAAGGTTCAATGAATATATGTTTTTCAGAGTGTTTCCTTGCCATATAATATACTGACAAGTTTGCGACAAAACCACCGATTTCTTGGATAACACAACCAACACTATACTTTGAGAAAAACACATCCATATACTCTATGTACCTCCCCGCTTTTTCAATCATGCTATACGGGGAAGCATTAAATGTCTCAACATCATGTCTAATAAGATCCCTCAAAGAAAAAGAAAGTTTTTGTTCAATACCCTCAAAACTACCCTTCATCTCATGCTTAAAAGGATAAAACATGGGATACTTTGAACTGTCGTATTCAACGAAGCTAATAAAAGCAATTGACTTACCTTGCGATGACAGCCTATCAGCCACCTTTGAAAAGAACCCATAATCTCTTTTAGCGATTAGCACAAACACAATATCGAAACTCAAATTCATAAAAACCTCGAATTGATATAACCTTTTAGTTCATTCTTCATTTGATTGTTCAATGAAAAATATTGAAAAATTACAACCAGAATAATCAATAGGATATAAAAAGCGAACTTAACATATAATGCTTCATAAAAAACAGACACAAACAAAGCGAAAGATGGAAGTACTATATAGAAAAGACTTTCTACTATTAGCTTTCCAAATCTAATCCTTGCGATCTGTCTAAAAAAATAAACACCGGAAAAGAACAGTGGAAGTTGCGACAATGCAATCACATACATAACAAAAGCAACATCATTTTCAATATAAGCTAGACTTAACCCTAAAAAAACCACACTTACAAACGAAAAGATAGCACTTAAAAATAAATAACGCTTGTCATAAAGACCTGAAAGAATAGGCAAAAATGGGCAAATTAATGTTTGCATTGTCAATAGAACAGCTACACAAAAAAAGTATTCTGAACTTTCCTCCCCTAGCCAAAGAAGCAATATTTCCTTTACAAATATAATGAAAAATAAAAACAACACAGAAAAAACAGAATAGGAAATTTTAGTAAGAACATACATTGTTTCTTCTTGTTTTTTTCCTCTATCAAGACGCGCTACAAACGGAAGAACAACGCTATTGACAGCTCCTTGCACCTGCTTTAGAAAAGATGGTAAACGTCGAAAAGCACTCAAATATCCAGCCCCGGCAGGACCAATAAATATAAAAGCAAAGTAATGTGGACCATATTGGTGAACAATCCCTATCAGCCGATTAAAAAAGCCTATCCCCGAAATCTCCGTATGTCTAATAAAGAAATCTTTAGAAACGCTACTAAAACCAGAAGAGTGCAACCCTTTCGATAAGGAAAGTCTATAAAAAAAGCAATAAATTAGAAAGCTTACAAAACTATCAAAGAGAAAAAGATATTCAATCTCCATTTCCTCCCAAAATGCAAGAAAAATAACAAATAAAAAAATCAGTACACTTCTACTCAAATCCCAAACAGCTATCCATGAAAAATAAAGCTGGCTACTTAATAAAGCCCTCAGATTAAAGGCGGGAAACTGGAGAACCAAAAAGAAAATAATAAAAAGATATACATCATTAAGTTTCTCAGCAAACTGCAACGCCACTAAATATATCACAAACAACGCAAAAGATAGAAAAATATATATAGTATTTGCTATTGAGAAGTCACTATGTATTAAAGAAATTTTTCTTGATTTTGAAAGCAGAGAGTAAGATCGCGTCAGTGAAGCGGATAAGCCGAACTCCAACAACGATACAACTCCTACTACAGTTAAAGATTGATAAAGAGCCCAATACCCTAAACCTTCTGCACCGTAAACGCCGATTAGAATAGGTAACTGTACGAATGAAAGCACACTCACTAAAAAAAAACGAATAAGTGTAAAGAAGCTAGCCTTAAAAAAACTTCGCAATTTTTTACCTTTCAATTATTGATGCAACATCCGATTTAACTTCATTATCTAAAAAATACTTAAAGGTTGCATCTGTATAGTGATAGTAGAGTCGCCTTTCTTTTGGAGATAATGAGTTTAACTTATACTCATCTATAAAGTCAGCAGGAGGATATGAAGGACATCTTTCAGACAAACAATCTTCAGATAAATAGTTCATATAGTAGAACTCAAGAATATCTTCTTTATCAATTTTAAAATCAAAAAACACTGATAAATTCAAAAGATAATTATCGTATTCATTAATGTTTTTTGCTGTAATACAAAATGAGTAATCAATATGGGGGTTATCCCCAGCATTCAGAACAGGTATACCACAATAACTAAACTCATGAGCAACAGTCCCATAGACCGTCAATACAAGATCTGGAGAACTGTTTACTATATCAAGATTACTAACTTCGGGCTCTAATATAAAAGCTCTAGTATTCTTGAAAATTGCATAAATTACTTCTTCGTTGCCAGCCAAGCCGTTTGGATGAGGCTTAATAACCCAGTTATAATTTGTTCTCTCTATTACTCCGCGTAGATAATTGCACCACTCATAAAAGTCTGGAAATATGGCATTGCGGTATATATGCGGGCTATCAAAAAAACAATGTAGCATTATAACTATTGTTGGCTTATCATTATTTGAAATAATGTCGAGAACACTATTATCTTTGCTTGCAGCAGAAAAGCTACTTTTTCCCATATAAGATAAACTAGCGACACTTCCAGCTAATCTACTTTCGATAGAAGAACGAGCCTGAGCTATACGCTCTGCCTTGTTAGGAAGTGACTGAAATTCAGTTTTGTAGTTCCAATATTTTGCACGTCTGAAGTAGGTCTCATCCATTTTTCTGACAATTAAACCTGAGCGGTCGTCAAAACAGTAACATGGAATTTCTTTTGAAATTGCGACTCTAGCCATAACACCTGAGTAGATATATGCGACATCACCACATACAACAGATTTGACATTTTTTCGCATTAAATTCCGAGACACATCAGTCACCATAAAACAAGCTATCTTTACCAAATAAAATAGATATTCATCTGAAAGATCGACAGTTGATACCTTTTTCTTCCTTAGATACGTATCATATATCAAGTCACCAATAACAATACTGTCGAATTTAAATCCTAGCAATTCTTGCTTACTAGAAAATTTTTCTTTTAAATCTCTAAAAGAAGCGCATGAAGGTAATTTCAGATTCGAAAAATTAAACTTGAACCCTAAAAGGTGATAAATTAAAAAATATTTAACAGAAAAGTATGAAAAATATTTATCATAACGATCATCTGAATATGAAAAAAGTTCTAATTCACTGGCTTCTGATCGAAGAAGTAGTTCATCGCTAATTACTCTATAGCATTCGATAACAGGAAGAGAGTATGAGAACTCTAACAGCACAACGCCGTTGCTATCGCTGATCGCTTTATTTTTTCCCTTCCTATATTTAAACGCATACTTAAGTGCCCATATAGTAGGAAATACTCTCCTGACCAACTTATTAATCACATTTTTCATCATCATTAATCAGTGACTTTAATCTTTTTCGTCCAAGTTTTAGTATCTTTAAAGTGAAACTGTTTATCATACCGCCCAAGTTTATCCATATAGATCCCAGTCAACCTACCAATAAGTCCGTACGTACGTATATCATGAAGCATCCAGTCAAAACTAGACAACAAATACGCAACTGCACTACCTCTTAATCGTTTAAAATTTAATGGGTAATTCGCATATGAATCAATCTTATCTATATCCTCTGCCAATTTTTGTGTACGACATCCATCGAAATCCCCAACCCAAGCCGATAATACTTTTTTTCTTCGATTAACAAGGCTCGAATTAAAGCGTTCTTTATCACTCAAACCAAATTTAATCGCCTCTATTAACTCTGCATTACTTCTAACAATCCTACTTCCACTCGCATGCTCTTCAGAGTAATACCATTCATCCGGATTTAAATGATACTCTATTGTTGGTTTATCTATTAACCATGATTCAATTCCTGTAGTACAAGACCTTTTTATTTCTATATCACTATGGAACAGTACATCCCAGATATAGTCGGTCTCTATAATTTTTACATTTGAAAAAGAGTCTATAATAGAACTATAAAAAGCATGATCTTCTGAAGGATGTAGTTTCAATATTATATTGCTATCGGAAAAAGTTTTAGAAACTAAAGACAAGCTATCTAAGAAGTAACTTCGAGACTCATAATCTCTTCTTGCATTATCATTCACATCAGAAACCACTTTATCAAAGCCAAGATTCTTAGCATCTTTTTCCAGAAACTCCTGGTTTTTATTGAAAAATGAAGCCTGCGTGAAATTCGTAGCAAAAAGTATAGTCTTCTTGTTTAAGTTGAGGGCATGTCTATTATAAAACTCCTCTCTATTAACTATCATGAAATTGTTTTTAGGGTGATATACATCGAATCTGGGCACACCAATAACCGCGATATCGTCATTACAAATCGTCGAATTCTTTTCTAAACTTACCTTTGCCTCACTATTCCACGTATACGCTTTATAAACGCCAGACAAATCAGAAAAAGCACCATGAGCAAAATCTCTGTATCCCACTAATGTCGGTATACCTTCTGTTGGCAATAAGAGAACCTTAACTCCATTTTTTTTTAGTTCGCAGGCTAATAACTGAGAACCTTTATCCAAAACATGATTCCAGATAACAACATCAGGACAGTGATAATATACAAAAAACCTTTCTAAGCCATTTCTACAATAGTCTACAGTATGACCTTTTTTCTTCAGTGTCTCTCCCAGAAGAATATAGCCTGGAAGGTCTCTCCACTTGTGGTCTATAGATATCAATATTTTCATTTTATTCAAACATTTCACTGGAGAGGGCGACGCCTGCCTTAATCTCACACAATGCCTTTTTCCCAAGTACGGTTTCATAATGTTTCGGAGCCAACCCATAACCAGGCCTTATACTTTTCACATTTTCATGAGAAAGCTCTTCACCTTCAGCAATGTCTTTTACGACATAAAGTGAACGCCTAAATATCATATTACCTTTTTCACTTTCTTTTCGTTCGTAGTTTACTTTTCCAAGAGCTCTCCAAGCGATTTTACTGTCTCGACACAATTGCATTAATTCACGCTTCTCTAAAGAAAAACTATCATCCGGTCCACCACCCTTTCTGTTCAAAGTGACGTGTTTTTCAATTAAACATGCACCTAATACAACCGACGTAATCGCAGTTGTATTCTCTATTGTGTGATCAGATAAACCAGTTAGTACGCCAAACCTATTAGCCATATCTGGGATCGTTGCTAAGTTGTAATCTTCAGATGGCGCTGGATAGCCGCTGACACAATGTAAGACAACAAGCTCTTTACATCCCGCATTTTTTGCGGTTTCTACAGCTTCAAGAATTTCTTCTTCGTTCGCCATCCCTGTAGAAATAATCATTGGCTTACCCGTTTTGGCTACATACTCAATAAGTGGTAAATCAATCGCTTCAAAAGAGGCAATCTTGTACGCAGGTGCACCTAAGCTTTCCAGCAGGTCAACCGCGGTAAAGTCAAAAGGCGAACTGAAAATAGTGATTCCTATTTCTTTTGCCTTTGCAAATAATAACTCATGCCAATCCCATGGCATATGAGCGTCTTCATAAAGCTCATATAGAGTTTTTCCGGCCCACAAACCACCTTTAATCATGAACTCTGGATTATCACTTTTCATTGTGATAGTATCAGGCCTGTATGTCTGCAGTTTTATAGCATTAGCGCCACATTCCTTTGCCATCTCCATTATTTTAAAGGCATTCTCTATACTGCCATTATGATTGGCGGACATCTCCGCAATAATATAAGGTTCATAGTCCGGGCCGATTTTTTTACCATCGATTTCTATAAAAGCATTCATTTAAAATTTCTCTATTTTTATTTTGTACTTACAACCGTTCATATTAAAATATGCAGGAAAACGGTCTGGATCGCATACTCTTAACAAATTAAATTGCTCTTCTATAGATTTTTTAATATTTACCTCGCTATCGGAAGGTGTTCGCTTTCGTAGATAGTTAGACGCCATTTCATCTTGAAGCATTGGCTTTGCAGTATTTATATTTTCACATGCCCATGTTATTAACTTCAACTCAGCATCAAATAATTTTTGATTAATTTCGTCATAAAGCTCGCTACCATCAAGAGTAATATCTACTTTTTTCCAAATAGCACCTGTATCTACTTTATCCCCGGCTTCCAATAAAGAAAGAGTTAGTTTATTTCTACCATTAATAACGGCCCAGATATGTGGGCTCCAGCCTCTATCTTTTGGTAAATCACTAGCATGTAACACTAACGTATGCTCGAAATAATCCCGATGAGATTGTTTCACAATTTCACTACACGATATGAGAAAAAGCAGCGACCCACTTCTATTTATATCACTGACGGTGGTAAGTAATTCTATTGAGTACTTTTGTTCATTGAGCGTTTTCCACTCTTCAAGTTCTTTATAAACAGGATGATTCTTATCAGTACAAATTAACGTCACATTTAACATAGATTCATACACCTTTCTATTTTTTTCACGACTCTTGAGCAGCCCACACCATCACATAATGCAAAATTAGAGGCTCTATAACTATCACATCGAATTATAATTTCGTTTAATGCTGGCACTAATTCACTTTGAATATTACTCAACGTAACAATTTTAACAGCATTTACCTTTAGCAACTTCTGAGCAATTATATTTTGATTTTCAGCAATAGGAATAATAATGCTGGGTATACCTAAACAAGCTCGCTCCCAAGAAGTTGAACCTGGCGCACCAATAGCAATATCGTACCCTGACATGAATTCAGCCATATTTTCTACAAAATCTATATGCGTGATCCAAGAACGTTCTTTCTCAGCAAAAGACTTTACCTGACTGTAATGAGGCGCTCGTTCGCTAAGCAAAACAGTAACACAAGGTGGTTCTATCAATTTTTTTTTAAACGCGTTTAAGACCTGCAAGGTAGCATTAGGAGCATCAATCCCGCCCATAGATATTAAGACTTTAGATCCATTTTCTAACGCTTTGAATTTATCGACTCCTTGGCGAAATTTAGCAAAATCAGGGTGTATTATTGCATAATCAGTACCTGCTAAAATTTCTGCATGCGGGTTGAGCTTTTGGTACTCGTCCACACTTCTTAATAATGTTTGATCCACAATCAAATCGGCGTCATGCTGTCTAACAAGGTCATCTATAACCATAACTTTACAGCTGCGGGCCTTTTTTACTTTCTCATGCCACTTTATACCAATGCCGTAATGATCAACAATCACCAAATCCGTTGACCCAAACTGAGCTAAACATTCTTCTGCGTCGTGATTCTCATCCATTTGTAGCCACGCTGCGTAGTCTGACGTTGTTTCAGGAACCAACCACTCAAGTGGTTGGCTTAATTCAAAGACATCAAAGCCACGCTGTTTAATAATGCTAATAAGGTCACCCTTCTGTGGGCGAGTTAAAAAAACAACATTATAGCCGACATTTCTTAATGCATCAGCAAGCACTAAACAACGCATCACATGACCACTACCTATATACAATGAAGCATCTGTACGAATAGCAACATTTAGCATTCAATAACTCGATATAAGGCTTCAGCTAATTCCCAGTCTTCTTGAGTGTCTATATCCTGGACTCTTTTACGTGGCAAAAGGACAGCCTTTGAATTCGAGTCAAAAATCGCTCTTTTCTCTAAAAATACCTGGGCTTTGCCCCAATAAAATTGACCTGCGTCATGATATGCTTCCTCCAAATCCTGTGAACGTGTATTCAAATATTCAGGTTGGAACATATCAACTCGACACTCTTTGTCTATTTTGATCGCACGCTGTATAGGAAAAGCGTAACTAGTCGCACTAAACGCATAACACACCGTTTCATCTGATAAGGCAGCTAACCCTTCTTTTAGGCTTGATGCACTAATAAAAGGCGCAGTGGCGTAGATACAGCAAGCATTTGTAATCACCATCCCATCATCTGCACACCATTTCAGAGCATGCGCAATCACATCTAGAGTAGTTGCATAGTCATCAGCGATTTTTGCAGGACGAATAAACGGCACTTGTGCGCCATATTGTCTGGCAATCCCCGCAATTTCATTATCATCAGTTGAGACAATGATTTTATCAAAGCAACCACTCTCTAATGCCGCCTCAATTGAATACGCTATCATAGGTTTGCCATAAAATAGCTTGATATTTTTACGCGGTATCCGCTTGCTGCCACCACGAGCAGGAATGATTGCAATATTCATTATTTAGTCGCAAGCACCTTCGTTAATACATGAATCACTTCATCTTGCTGTTCATAAGTCATCGCATGAAACATAGGCAAAGAAATTACATTAGTGTAGTAACTTTCTGCATTCGGAAAGTCGCCTTTTTTGAAGCCCATATGTTGATAATACGGCTGTAAATGAACAGGAATATAATGCACATTAACGCCAATACCGTTTTCTCTAAGCTCATCAAACACTTCTCTATGTGTTTTTGAAATTTCGTCTAGTTTTAAACGGATCACAAACAAATGCAAGCCTGAGTAGGTATTAGGCAATTGATATGGTAATGTAATAGGTAAATCTGCAAGCTTTTCGTAGTACCGCTCAGCAAGCTGATGACGTGCTGCTACAAATTCGCCTAAACGCGCTATCTGTGATACACCCAACGCTGCCTGTAACTCAGTCATTCGGTAGTTAAAACCTAAATCTATTTGCTCATAATACCAGCCACCATGAGGAAGATTTTCCATGAGAACTTCATCACGCGTTATTCCATGACTGCGGTATAAAGTCATTTTATCGGCAAGAGCTTTATCATTCGTCAGCGCAGCACCACCCTCAGCTGTAGTAACGATCTTAACAGGATGAAAGCTAAATACAGTTACATCACTGTAGTCACACGCACCAATAGGCTTATCTAAATAACGCCCACCGATTGCATGTGAAGCATCTTCAATTACTTTGAAACCATACTCAACCGATAACGCATGAATCGCTTTCATATCGCAAGGCTGACCACATAAATGCACAGCGACGACAACCTTAGGTAAGGAGCCATTTAATTTAGCTAGTTTTAGCTTTACCTCTAATGCAATTGGGCAAAGGTTATAGGTAGCTGGATCAATATCGATAAAATCTACTGATGCCCCACAATATAAACCACAGTTTGCTGACGCAACAAACGTTACAGGAGACGTCCATAGCACATCTCCTTTTCCTACCCCTAACGCCAAACAAGCAATATGCAAAGCAGAGGTTGCACTGTTAACGGCAAAGGCAAATTTCGCACCTGTCGCACCCATTAGAGAGGCTTCAAACGCGGGAACTTGAGGTCCCTGCGTAAGAAAGTCTGATTTCAAGACATCAACTACCGCGTCAATGTCTTGTTGCTTTATTTCCTGTCTACCATATGGAATCACGATAATACTCACATTGTAAAATTAGGATCTACGTGCTCTCTTATTAAACCACGTAAGCTATCTATTGTTTCCCATTCTGTATTTGTCCCTGAATTATATTTAAATCCAAAAGGAACTTTTTGAGCATCATGATGTGCTACATACTCACTTTCAGAATAATTAAAAGACACTGAAGGCAAAATAGCATAATACTCGCCTAAATCAATAGTATTTAGCGAGTCTGTGTCTGTTATCATTTCCTCATGCAGTTTCTCACCAGGACGAATACCAACCACTTTAGTTTCACACTCGGGCGCAATCGCTTTAGCAATATCAAGAATTTTATATGAAGGAATTTTGGGCACAAAAATCTCCCCCCCCAAATGGTGCTCTAAAGCATACATGACCATATTCACTCCATCTTGCAATGAAATATTGAAACGGGTCATTTCTTCATGAGTGATTGGCAATACCCCTTCTTTTCGCTTACCCATAAAGAAAGGTATAACCGACCCTCTAGACCCCATAACATTTCCATAGCGAACTACACTAAAACGAATATCTTTTGATCCACGAATGTTATTAGCCGCAGTAAACAGCTTGTCAGATACTAACTTAGTCGCCCCATACAAATTAATAGGCGCGCAAGCCTTGTCTGTTGATAAAGCCACAACATCTTGCACACCACATTGCAATGCAGCCTGAATAACATTTTCCGCGCCATCAATATTAGTACGAATACACTCTGTAGGATTATATTCAGCTGTATCTACCTGCTTAATCGCAGCCGCGTGAATTATTACATCCACACCTTCACAAGCTTGAATCATTCGACTTCGGTCACGAACATCGCCTATAAAAAAACGTAATTTTGGATACTCAGCATGAGGATATTTTTGCCTTAAGTCAAACTGCTTAAGCTCGTCGCGAGAAAAGATGACAATTTTCTTAACATCTGGGTATCTATTCAAGATAGTGCTAATGAATTGTTTACCAAATGAGCCAGTTCCACCAGTGATCAAAACAACCTTATTATTCAACATTTACTTACCCTTACAACTATATTTTTTGCTTTTCCAAAAATGATAAAGCCTGCCAGAAACCTTCTCCGTCATTCTTATGACCTTGCCAAACTTCTGGAATAAATTGAACGTTAGGTGCCAACTCAGACAAATCAGATGCCAACTGCTCAAAATGAACATCCCCTTTACCTATTTGAACCCCCTCTCCATCAACGCCTAGAGCATCTACAATATGCATATGATTTATAAATTTAGCTATTTTTGAAGTAAAATCACTAAGATTCCACCCATAATAATTACATGCCATCATCGAGTGCGACACGTCAAAGCAAACATGGTAACCGTATTTCCGACAGAACTCAGCTATTTCACTTGGATCTACAAACAGGTTGTGATAACTCTGACCGCCAAAGTGCCACGGAAAGGGAGGCATAGTTTGAATTGATAATTGCACCCCAGACAAGTCGACTCTGTTAAGACAATCAGCAACTAGCCTGTACTTTCGCACTCTATCTTCTGAACTAATAAAGCCTGAAGAATCAAAGCCTCCAGCATTCACAACTACGACAGGATTTTCCGTTTTTGAAAAATAACTCTTTAACGACCTAGCTATGTTGCAAACCCGATTAAGTTCGAATATAGATTTCTCTCTATATTCGTCATCATAAGATGCCAAATCAAGAATATGGTCTCCTGCAAAAAGTTCAGGGCTATGAACCGCAAAACCAATCGCTTGCTCACCATCAAAAAAGTCTGAAATGTCCAACTCCATATCCTGATAACTCAGGTGGAATTCAACAAAATTTATATTTGTTTTCTTTATTAGTTTTGCATAATCATGATACCTAACGGGTATTCCAAACGGCCTATTAAAAGCATAATCCCTTGCCTCCAATATCTCACCATCTAAATCAGACTCATAAAAATAATCACCCTCTGAAATATCTCGCTTGGCAGGCCTACCAACAAGCTCATCAATATAGACTGGCTGCAGACCTTGTCCGGGGCTCATTATTTTAAGGACATTCCTAGTAACTAACTGTCCCTTTTTCAACGAAGCTGCCGCCACAATACTTTTAGCTAACGTTTCGCGATTGAGCATTTCGCCCTGAGATATACACCTCTCTTCGTCATTGCCCATCGCCTCTTCAACCTCTCGAATTTTAACAACCATTTCAGCAAACTCTTCAGGCAAAAGAGATACTTTATGGTCATTCCCTTCCATAGTTTTATCGATAGTGAAGTGCTTCTCAATAACCTTAGCTCCCAATGCAACTGCAGCAACAGGAACCGATATCCCTCGCTCATGTCCTGAGTAGCCAACAACTCCTTCAACTATATCTTCTAAACGTTTTATATAAGCCAAATTTACATCTTTAAAAGGAGTAGGGTAGGTAGAGTTACAATGCAGAACAACATATTGCGCGCCCAATTTATTAAGAAATGACACAGACTTTTTAATTTCCGCTTCTGTCGACATTCCTGTCGAACATATTAAAGGTTTTCCTGTCGCTGCCAAAGCAGCTAGTAACTCATGATTAGTAAAATCCGCTGAAGCAACTTTATATGCCTCCATTCCATAGTCTTCTAAAACTTTAAGACTTTTTAAGTCCCAAGGAGTACATAAAGGAGTTAAACCAAGCGTTTTACAATAATCAAAAACCTCCAAAAGTTCAGATTTTTTAAGCTGAAATTTGGACAAAAGATCCATTGTATATTGGGCACCTAGATCTGCAGATAAATCAAGACCTCCTCCATTCTTATAAAGACTAGGAACATCCCTCATTTGAAATTTCACACAGTCAGCGTTGGCCTCAAACGCCAGATCGACCAAATGCTTCGCCAATAATATATCTCCATTGTGATTATTTCCAATTTCAGCAATAATAAAAGCTGGCGAAGCCTTATCTATTGCAACCCCTCCAATAGAAAGCCCTTCTTTTTCCGAGATTGCAACAGATATAAGTCGACCACTAGAATCCAACAAAGGCAAAACCAACACAGACTCACTGAAGTATCCCTTTATAATATTCGGCGATTCGGAAATATCACATGAACGAGGAGCAACATTCATCACATTCTCAACAAGCTCATTTAAATTAGTTGCCCCATTTTCCGACGATATCAACCAACGACGAAAATCTCCATCAGAAAAAGAACCTACTAAATCCCCCTCATCAGAGATAACAAAAACCACATGCATTTTATTTTCGGTAATTTTGTTGAGAGCCTTAAGAACCGTTTCGCCTTTCAATACACAAAACTTCTCAACATTATTCACTATCATCATACTAAACCACCAGATCCAACTGCTGTTAGAATAGACTCACAAATAACCCAATCTAATTGAGTATCAATTTCATATTTACTCACATCATCCATAACATATAAACAAATTTTTCCGCCCAAACGATTTTTATTAGCCATCAAAACATTCAACTTTGTAACATATATCGAGCCATTTTCAACAAAACTCAGTTGATCTGGATCCAAGTCCTGACGCCTAGGCCTAGACTTAAAATCATAAGAAGCTATAGGCAATTTTTTATCCCTCCATAAGAAATGTTCGAATGAAGAAACAGAAAGCAAGGAATCGCCACCCTCCTCTAGCATCTGAGAAACAGCCTCATCAATCGCTCCTTTCTTTCTTATTGGAGATGTTGCCTGTAGCAAAATCACATTATCAGGAACATAGTTTTCATTTTCTTCCAACCACTCCAGAGCATGTATTAAGGCAGACTCGGTTGTCGCTAAGTCCCCAGATATATTGCTAGGTCTTAAAAATGGCACCTCTGCACCACTTTTTAACGCAACCTCGGCAATCTCATCATCATCAGTAGACACCAACACTCTATCTGCACCACTATCTAACGCATGCTCAATTGACCATTTAATCAACGGCTTACCAGCAATTATCCTAACATTCTTTCTAGGAATACCTTTAGAACCGCCTCGCGCAGGAATTATTACCAAATTTTTCATATAAACTCATTGAAAATACAGTTTAACAATAGACACATAAGCATAATTTTGAGTATTAGACGACTACTCTACGGTAACTGACTTTGCCAAATTTCTAGGTTGATCCACATCAGTGCCCTTTACTACAGCTACATGATAGGACAAAAGCTGCAGTGGGATAGTATGAACTATTGGTTCTAAAATCTCATCTACTTTTGGAACTTCGGTAAATATCACGCCCTCTGTATTTTGAAGCTCTGCATCTTTGTCCGCAAACACATACAACTCACCGCCACGAGCCGCAACCTCTTGTAGGTTAGACTTCAACTTATCGAGCATACTATTGTGAGGAACCATTGTAATAATGGGCATATCTTCATCGACTAGCGCTAGCGGCCCATGCTTAAGCTCACCTGCTGGGTAAGCTTCTGCATGAATGTAAGAAATTTCTTTCAGCTTCAATGACCCTTCTAACGCAATTGGAAACATCGGCCCACGCCCAAGAAACAAGGCGTTGTGCTTATTCGCAAATCGATCCGACACCTTTTTAATTGCAACATCTTGCTTTAAAGCTTCATCGATGTGAGCTGGCAAAGAGCGCATAGAATTAACCAACTCAGCTTCCTTAATAGCTGACAAAGCTTCCTTCTCACTCGCAATCGCGATAGAGGTTATCAATAGTGCCGTCAACTGGGTCGTAAAGGCTTTAGTAGACGCAACACCGATTTCAGCTCCGGCATTGGTAAGAAGCGTTAACGCCGATTCACGCACTAACGTTGAAGAAGGGACGTTACATATCGCTAATGAAGTCAAGTAACCTAGCTCTTTCGCCTTACGCAGCGCTGCAAGCGTATCGGCCGTCTCACCAGATTGAGACAAAGTCAAGAATAGCGTATCTTTAGGTACTGCCACTTTGCGGTAGCGATACTCACTCGCAACTTCTACCGTACAAGGCAGGTTAGCCAAATCCTCGATCCAATATTTTGCTACCATACCGGCATGATAGCTTGTCCCACACGCTATGATATGGACATTCTCGACACTTTTCAGGAAACTTGAATCTACCCCGAAACAATCGGTCAGAACCTTGTTGTCACTAATACGTCCTTCTAAGCACGCAGCAATCACTTTTGGCTGCTCATAGATTTCTTTCATCATGTAATGACGAAATTCACCTTTATCAGTCGCATCAACATTATGATTGAAAACATGAACCGGACGCTCTTGAATCACATCTTTAGAATCAAAAATGGTAACACCGTCACGAGTCACTTCCACTACATCACCTTCTTCTAAAAAGACAAATTGATCTGTTACATGCAAAAGAGCAAGTTGATCCGAAGCAACAAAATTTTCCTCAATACCTACACCAACTACGAGCGGACTGCCTTTACGTGCGGCGACAAGCCGATGATTCTGATCATTCAGTGTAACGGCAATGGCGAATGCGCCTTCCAGATATTTCAAAGCATTTTTCACCGCCAGTAAAAAATCAGATTCGTCACGTAGCTCATAATGTATCAAATGAACAATCACCTCAGTATCCGTTTCAGACTTAAAAACATAGCCTTGTTCTTTTAGACGAGTACGCAATTTTTCGTGATTTTCAATAATTCCATTGTGAACGATCGCAAGATCGTCACCAGAAAAATGAGGGTGAGCATTATTTTCAGTTGGCTTGCCGTGTGTCGCCCATCGAGTGTGCGCAATGCCGATTTTTCCATCCAAAGGCGTCGCTTCAAACTTATTTTTTAACGCCTGAACTTTTCCGACCGCACGATGCGCTCGAACTCCGACCTCATTATTTATGGCAACACCTGATGAATCGTAACCACGATACTCAAGACGAGACAGACCTTCTAATAAAATCTTTGCCACATTACGTTGGGCGATCGCACCGACAATCCCACACATACTACTTCTCCCGCTTGGTCGGACGTTTCCAACCATCTTTATTCATTTGTTTTGCTCGACCAAATGCTAATTGGTCGGCTTTAATCGTCTTGGTTATCGTCGAACCTGCAGCAATCGTCGCACCACTTTGCACTTCAATTGGGGCAACAATAGAGGTGTTCGAACCTACAAATACGTTATCCCCAATCAGAGTTTCAGATTTATTAACACCATCGTAATTACAAGTAATGGTTCCAGCGCCTACGTTCACTGCTGATCCAAGGCAAGCATCCCCAATATAACTTAGATGGTTGACTTTACTTCCTTCACCAATCACTGTTTTTTTCGTTTCAACAAAATTTCCAATTTTTGCCTTTTTAGCTAATTTGGTTCCAGGTCGAAGGCGAGCAAATGGACCTATCTCACAGCACTCACCTACTACAGAATCTTCGATCATCGTATTAGCTTTAATTACGGTACCATCTGCAATAGAGCAGTTTTTAAGAATACAGTTTGGACCAATGTGAACACCTTTACCTAAATCCACATCACCGTCGAACACACAATTGACATCAATCACGCAATCCTGACCGGTAGAAAGCGATCCTCTAATATCAATTCGGGACGGGTCCATTAAAGTCGCGCCATTTCTCATAACGGCTTCGGATTGGCGACATTGCCAAACTCGCTCAAGTGCCGCAAGCTGAACACGATCATTTACCCCTGACACCTCCCACTCAAACTCTGGACTAACCGTAACTATCTCAACTCCCTCTTTTGCAGCCATTTCGATAATATCCGTCAAGTAGTATTCATTCTGGACATTTTCATTAGTAAGCGCATTTAACCAGCGTTTAAGATGCGCGTTAGGTGCAAGCAATATTCCGGTATTGACTTCGTTTATAGCAAGCTCATCATCATTTGCATCTTTTTGCTCAACGATTGCAATCACCCTCCCTAGCTCATCCCGGACGATCCGACCATAGCCAGAAGGGTCATCCAGCACAATCGTAAGCAACACCAGTGTATTGAAAGAAGACAAAGAGATCATTCTCTCTAAAGTTTCTTTCCGAATTAAAGGTACATCTCCATATAAAGTTAAGGTGGCACCATTATCATTCAATGAACTGGACGCACGACGCAATGCATCTCCTGTCCCTTGAGGATTATGCTGCCATACAATATTGGCATTAAATTTTTGACAAGATTGCTCTACTACCTCACCCTGATGACCTACCACGAGATGCAATTTCGAATCTGATAAACATGAAGCAACATTGAGAACGCGATGAACCATAGGTTCATTTGCTAGCCTATGCAGCACTTTTGGTAGGCTTGATTTCATACGACTGCCTTTTCCAGCCGCCAATACAACAATATCCTGAGTCATAAAATTGATCCATTATTTTCAATAAGCGTGTTCATTATTAGTAAGCTTATAAACTAACGTTCTATCCAGCAATTTCAGATGTCATAAAAAAAATGACATTTTAGATAGAGTAATTGCTGACACCAGTATGCAGCAGAGAAAAAAGCATCACGCAGCCACTCTACACTTTTGAAGAATAGAAGTAGCAAAAATATCAATCAGCACAATCACTTTCATTGAATTATCACAAATATCATATATGCTTTTTAACTATTTCATGTAGTATAAATTAAAGAAAAAATCGGTTGTAGCTGAAAGCTTTGCTATCTAAAATACACGACTAACAAACATGACAAAATGAGCAACATTAATGGATAAAACAGTTCTCGTTCCTCAAGATTCTAACTCCGACGAAATTGATTTAAGCCAACTCATAAAGAAAGTATGGAGCACACGGCTTACCGTACTTATGACTGCTTTACTATTTATAGGCCTATTCTGTGGAGTTCTGGCTCTAAAAATAGAAAAAAGTCAGCCAACATTCTCTCAACTTATTGGCTTCACTTTCAAAGGCATTGAAGAAGGCAAGTACCCAAATGGCGACAACTTCAGACTGGAAGACATTTTAGCCCCCAGTATTATTAATGCGATTTACGAAGAACTAAACTTAGCGCAGACTAATATGACGCTGAATGAGCTAGCCAGCGAACTAAAAATCTACCCATACTCTCCTGAACGAGCTTTCATCCTACAAAAATACAGCTCAATTATTAACGATAAAAACCGCTCCGACGAAGATAAGGCGGAAGCCAGAAGCAATATGGCAAAAGAGTTAAAAAATGCTCTAAATGCATCTGCAAGAATAGAGTTCAGCAACAGTGGAGGCCACCTAACAAGCCAACAGTCATTAAACATCGTCAGTAAGATACCTAAACTTTGGGCTCAGCAAGCCATTTTCGTACGCGGTGTAACCAAACACGAAATCACACTGCTCTCCTCAAGCGTCATTAAAAATATTATCTCTGATACTCAATCACCACTTCAACAACTATCCACTTTGTGGAACTATTTCCAAAAACTGAAGGCCGACTTATCAGAAATTGCAACACTGTCCAGCGCGACTACTGCTAGAGATGATGAAACAAATTTAACTATTAGCGACCTAGAAGTTTTACTCACGAACCTAGAACGACAATTCATAACAACCCCTTCCCCTTGGACATTCGATCATGAGGGGTCTCTAAACTTAAATAAGAGTCTATACTCCCCTAGACTTTTCGATGTATCTCTAGTTGAAAACCTTGATTATTTGGTTGCCGTAGACGTATTAGCCCAACGAATTCAATTGGTTAAGAGCAACCTCACCTCATTAGAAAGCGTACCATTCGCATCGATTGCAACCGATCCTCAATCTGGATTGACCCTTCAAGATGTAAATAGACTATTACAAGACATGGAAGTTTATGATTTGCAGCAGCTAAGAGCTCCATTACTTGAACTAGGCATCAGTAAAGACGCATCACGAGTTCCATTGTATTACAACTTTAGGATTCGTGAACTAGAGAGAGATCGTGACGCATTAAACCAGCAAGTACAAGCGATCCAAAAAGCGGAAAATCGCTATATAACAGGCGGCACAGGTCAATCAGCGGTCGACCAAAACAATAGCACCAGCAACAGCTCACTAGGGCAAACGACGACCTTAATCCCTCAATTAGGCGATGCTTTCTTGGACAAGATCATTGCAATGAGCGAAAAAGGCGGCGACATGGAATATCGCCAAGACCTAAATAAAGACACAATACAGCTTGAACAACAAGCAATTGAATTAGAAAAACAAATAAATGAGCTTAAAGAGTACCTAATACTATTTACCGACGCTCAAAAGAACAAAATCGACGATAACCTTAAGCAACAATATATCAAAGAAATTCAGCAAGAATTCCCTGCAACTTTTGAAAAGCTAGGACACTTTGCAAAAGTTTCTCAACGAATATCAAATCGTTTACGCTACGCACAAGAGATTGAAAAAGTGTTTTCAAAATCTGAATACAAACTCACTAATGATATATACCTACAAAACATATCTACAGAAAGCGTGTTTGCACTAAAAAACATCCAAAATGAAATGGCAGGCTATGCAAACATTGCTCAACGTATTGTCGATAAGATTGATAGCGATAGATACGGTGTTGTAAACGATCTCTATCGCTACTTAAACGAGCCACAGATTGATGAACCGCAACTGATAAGTAAACGCGATATTATGATATTTATCGGCGGCCTGCTTGCTTCGATAATCTTTAGCATGTTTGGGCACCTTGCATATCAAACCATACGCTCAAAAGACTAACCACTAAAAATTGCTCATGTACATGTACCGTAAAAGCACCCCTTTTTGCGGTACATGCCGTACCTTCCCTTCAACCACAACCCCTACAAACTTATTTAAACACTATTTAAAATCGATTCTGATAGAATCGCTATCAAATTAGATTAGAGGCTTAACAACAATGGTATTCTGTAAAAAGTTTCAGAAAGAATTAGAAGGGCTAGAGCGAGCACCACTACCAGGAAAGAAAGGCTTAGAAATACTACAAAGTGTTTCTAAGCAAGCATGGCTCGAGTGGCAGTCACTTCAAACAATGATCATCAATGAAAAACATTTAAATTTAATGGAACCAGCGGCGCGCAACTACCTAATGGAGCAAATGGATAAGTTCTTTAATAACGAAGAAACAGACCATTTACAGGGCTATGTTAACCCCGACGACATTCAAGAGCTTTAGCGCTCTTTGCGCGCTATAAATATGGATAGAGAGGTCTCACGGAGCGCCAGGGAAAACCTAGAAAATTAAAGCAGTCATGCGAAGCCTAATTTTAAGCTTCGCATCCAAATTAAGTAGCCAAAAAATCACTGAGTAACAAAGCTTGCAAACAAAACATCTTTGACAGGTTCAATACCCGTCTCTTCCTTTAGAGCTTCATTGACAGCTATAGCAGCCTCTTCTCTTGTTTTTTCCCGCGCCAATGCACCAGAGACCTGCTCTTGGGTCCTTGAACTAAGAAACATAACAATAGCATCACGGACCATTGGCATATTCCCTTCGATAGCGCCCGCCATATCAGAGCTTGAGCGAAGGCTTATCTTAGTTTTTATGTATCGAAGCTTACCACCACCGGCAGTGTAATTTACAATGAAATCAGGCGTTAGCTCGATATATACAGGCATCGGTGCAGCGGCTTCATCTTCCGCTTGAACAGCCGGCACGATGAATATAGATAAAACGAAAACAAACACACTCAAGTGTGCTTTTATCCTGTACCATTTAATCATATAAAAAAGCGAACTCATTGTTATCCTCGCACTTAGATGAATTTTTACAACAAATTTATTTAGATAAGACAATAAAAAATAATTGCACTTAATGGATGAACGATTGTCTTAGTATATGCTAACAATCAATAGATTCGAAGCTAAAAGAAGCTCCTAGAAACAAGGAAACAATCTCAATGCTCAACATCGTTACCGTTCGCAACTTTCACCTATTGATTGCGATTACCTCATTATCACTCTTGGCCTTTGCATTCTACATGGAATACGAAATGGGACTGGAGCCATGCCCTCTGTGTATGCTTCAACGAATTATGTTTTTCTTCATTGCATTAGCAGCAATTATTTCAGCATTTCACAAGACCGGAAGAAAGGTCTATCTTTCTGTTATCGTAGCATCAGCTATAATTGGCGCCAGCCTTTCAATAAGGCACCTTTACCTTCAAAGCCTTCCATTTGACGAACTGCCAGCATGCCTGCCAGGACTAAGCTATATGTTTGAAGTGTTCCCATGGCAAGAAATTATGCAAGCAATGATAATGGGAACTGGTGAATGCGGAGACACTTTGTGGACATTTTTAGGCTTAAGTATACCGGGTTGGACATTGGTCGCTTTTTTATCAATGATCGCAACTAATCTCGTTATTGCACTCAAGTTCAAAAACCACGATTAAATAATGCCTCACCTGTTGCCAAACATTACATAAGCGCAACTTAAAGAGGTTGCGCTGTCCTTTTTAAGGGAATACTCTAAAAACATATTAGCAAGGTTTTTCATTCCTTTAATGAAACTACTTTTTAGATAAATCACGGGGATAAAATTATGTTAGAACGTTGTAAATCTGCTCAAGAAAGATGGGGCGGCGTGCATGAAATTATTGACCGTTGGTTACTTCAGCGTAGACAGCTAATCGAAGCTTTAGTCACCATCAAAGGGTTGGGGGAATACACACCAACAGACACGCCCAAGATTCAGCGTTTATGTGAGATGCTCGTCGATTATGTCTCTGTTGGGCACTTTGGCGTATATGAGCAACTCGCACTAGAAGCTAAAGACTTCAACGACACTGGAGCCTTGGCATTGTTCAAGAAACTCATGCCTGAAATTGAAAGCACTACAGAAGTCGCTATCGAATTTAACGACAAATACGATACGAAAGAACACTGCAATGCCCAATTGGAAGAGCTTCCCTTCTCCATTCAGACTGTAAGCGTGGTAATGGCAGAACGCTTCGGTTTTGAAGATCAACTAATAGAACGACTACACCATGCTCATAGTGAAAAGACGGCTTAATAGTGTATTGCTCGCCATTGCACTTTTTGCGTTAATTGGTTGCTCAGCAGATAGTCCGAGCAATCAAACTCAGCTGGCAGTTCAAGGTTTATATTCAGCAGCTTTAAGCTCAAATGCAAAAAATGCACTTATTGGCTCGATACAACATGGTGGCAGCTATTGGTCGCGCGCACCTAGCCAACGCCTTTTCAACTGGAACCATGTTCAAGGGGAAGCCACTCCTCTGATTTCGGTCGACATCGACCCATCAGGCCGATTTGCAATAACAGGAGGAGCGCGAACACTTGTTTTATGGGATACACAAAGTGGCCAATCAGCTGGTTATTGGAATACTCCTGGTGATATTCGCGATTTAAAATTGACTCAAAACGGCGATTTCGCGTTAGTCGGAATGAATGACCAAACGGCACGATACTTCGATGTAAAAAATGGAGGTATCTTGCAGACACTCAGAACCAATGCCGTCGTCCGCGCAGTCGATGTCACGCCAGATGGACGTTTAGCCGTTACAGGAGACGACCTAAACAATGTAACTTTGTGGGACCTAGTGAGCGGTGAAATTAAGAAAAAGTGGACGCTTTCCAACAACATCTCGAGCGTTGCTATTTCAGATAATGGTGCCTATGTATTTGGTGCAGCTCAACTAGGAGAAGCAAAAGTCTGGCAAACTGTAACTGGCGTTGATTTTTCAACGATTGATACAGGTGCTCTCAAAGGTAGAAACTCAACCATAAGCAAAGCGATTTTCTCTAACGATGATCGCCAACTATTACTTGGCTCAGTAAACCGACGGGTAAAACTTGCTAACACTGCTACGGGACAAATCGAAAAAGAATGGGACCTGTATTTGAAAGACGCTCTCAGGCCAACCGCAGCAAGTGTGTTAGCACTGGCATTTGGGTCGGACACTCGATATTACGCAATAGGCAGCAACGGCTACCTAAATACACTACAATAACGTCACCAGATCCGAGCATTCCGTTTTAAATGAACGTTAATCGCACTACCTACAAATACATGCTATTCACACTTTCTATTATGGGGTTCACTACTGTGTTAGCTGGCGCTTTTGGTGCACACGCCTTAAAAAGCGTTGTCACTAATGATGCGCTGGACTGGTGGCAAACAGGAACTCTTTATATGATGTTCCATACACTCTCTGGAATATGTAGCATCCTTACTTTTAATTCCATTCGAATTTTTAAACACCCCACGCTCTACTTCATTTTAGGAAACATTTTTTTTGCAGGTAGCTTGTATACAATGACCTTAACAAGTATCAAAGCGCTAGGAGTCTTAACCCCTATTGGCGGCGCATTTTACTTAATTGGCTGGGGCTTTTTTACTCTTTACATCTATCGCAACCTTAAACTAACGCCATAGACAATTTTTTATCTTAGATCGATTGAAATAACTTATCTAAACACTTCAAATTCGGTAGGATACGCACAATATCCATTGATAGACTTTGGCCAAAATTAATTATGCAAGATGAAAGTAAAGACTTAAAAAAACGTACTATTAGAAGCTTTGTAGTACGTGGTGGACGTATGACAGAAGGCCAGCAAAAAGCCTACGATAACAATTGGCAAATTTATGGATTAGATTTTGAAAACGGACCAATTGAATATAAAAATATATTTGGACGTGAGTCTGATGTTGTCTTAGAAGTAGGCTTCGGCATGGGAGCTTCTCTAGTTGAAATGGCTAAAAGCGCGCCTGAAAAAGATTTTATAGGCATCGAAGTTCACCCACCCGGTGTCGCCAAGTTAATGATGCTTGCGGCAGAATCCGGCGTGCACAACATTCGGGTATATTGCCATGATGCAATTGAAGTCATAGAGCAGTGCTTACCCAAAGCAAAAGCGTCCGCATTTCAACTTTTCTTTCCTGACCCATGGCATAAGAAGAAGCATAATAAGCGTAGAATTGTACAACCCATCTTCGCCGATCAAGTGGCAAGCACCTTAAAAACGAATGGACAATTTCATATGGCAACCGATTGGGAACCGTATGCAGAGCACATGATGGAGGTTATGGAAGCGCAAAGCAATTACGATAATATTGCCGGAGTAGGGAACTTTCACCCTAGACCAGGATGGCGCCCTCTAACAAAGTTTGAACAGCGTGGAGAAAAGTTGGGGCATGGCGTGTGGGATCTGATTTACGCAAAAAAGTAGCAATGGCGTAGTATTTTCAAGAATACAGACATAAATAATCATCTAACATGATCAATTGGAAGGCGAAATGAACGAAACACTACCAGTTAAAGATAACGATGAAATAGATTTAGCTCAACTGTTCAGCAGTTTATGGAAACTTAGATTAGTTATTGTACTTTGTACACTTATCGGCGTACTAATGAGTGGCGGATTGTATTTAAAAATGTGGGTTAATAGTCCATCAGTAGTGTCTGTATCATCAGAAATTCGATTCCGATTTAATGGCTCAAATAAAGGTGTTTACCCGAACGGACAGCGATTTGAGATAAATGATATGATCGCCTCACCTATTTTAGACAGGGTTTACGAAGGTCTAGACTTAGAGCAATACGGGCTAACTCGAAGTGCATTTGGCTCATCGATTACAATCACCCCATCATCGACTAATAAAAAATTTATAGATCTGAAATATACTAAACTCCTCGAAGGCGCCAAATATATAAAAGCAGGAGAGATTCAAGACATTAACGAACGCTACACACAAGAACTACAAGCAGCGAGAAGAAAGTCCGCTGAATTGACGTTTGTCGTAAGTGAACGATTTGGCATTCCTATATCGGTTCTTAAAACCATTCTCTCATCAATTCCTGAAGTCTGGGCTAAAGTTAGCATAGACAGCTACGGCGTTTTAGACTTAGCTTCAACAACACCAGTCTCATTCGATCAAACTCTAGTAAACGATTCTGAGTATATGCTAAGTACAGAGTATTTAGCCAACTACCTAGGGCTAATAAACGGCTCATTACATCGTCTAAAAAATGATGAAGTAGGTAACCTTCAGGTAGACCCTGAGACAGGGTATACAGCTTCGACCTTACTAGAACATCTAGGTAACACAAAACGCTTCCAGTTAGACGTTCTGCAGCGTGCCTTCTCCGTTCAGCCTATCGCTAAAGATATTGATAATGCAATTTTTTATATTGAAAATGAAATTCTTGAGCGTCAAGAGCGCAGAGATGAATCTGCTCGCCGTGCTGAACGTATCATTCAAACCTACAATACGTACAATTCATCCAGTAACAGCGATAGTCAGAACCCAGCCTCTTCAACCACGTCAAATCAAAGCAATATGACAGCTCAGTATGGCGACGAGTTTATTACAAGACTGATGCAAATCGGCGATGAATTATCCGATGCAAAATTCAAGCAAGCACTCTTAAACCGTTCACTCGAACTTCAGTTGAATCAAGAGCGCGAAACAACCACAATCAACCGCTTAGAGAGAAATCTAGCGAAGCTAAAAGAGCATTCAAACGGCTTACAGCTTGACCCTCTTGCGTTGAAGCGAGTTCAATCTAGTATAAAACAGGTTTCAGATACCCTCATAGAAGCTAGGGAAATTACCGTACGCTTGGCAAATTTGAGAAAACAACACCTTTTAGGGAACAGCTCGGCACTTTATGCTGGAAATGCCGCTCCAATGGTCAAGAGCAACTTTAGAGAACAAGTAAAAGGGATGATCAAGTACTCTGGGATCGGTGGCCTGGCAGGACTGTTTATCGGTTTTTTCTTTGCCTTAGTTTTGGCAGTAGTTAGAAAACCTAAAAGTTAAAGACATCCTATAAAATCCAGGCAATAAAAAACCGACATAATGTCGGTTTTTTATTCTTTCATGTATTAAAAATACGATGAAACAATTAGCCTAAACTTAAATCTCACAGCTATCGCGAGAATTACCGGCATCGAAGTATTCTTGGAAGACTTTAGGAGTGCGGCCACGTCCAGTCCACTCATAAGTCGTACCATCTACTTCAATACGATACTTAGGCTGCACAGAACGGCCTTTTGTTGTCGTACGTGGCGCGCTCAACGCAGCAATTTCTTCGAGCGTTAATCCACTTTTCTCGATGATCTTTGCGATTTCTTCTGCTTGACGTGTCTTCTCTGCTTCAGAAGCGAGTCGCGCTTCTTCTTCTTCCTTCAGCTTTTCTAAGGCACTGTTAAAACCAGCAATCAAATTCTCAAGTTGAGCAACGCTTAACTCTTTGGCTGCAGCACGTGCTTTGGCTTTATTTCCCGCTAGTTCTTCTAACAACCCCATATTTTACCTCTACTATCAGTTTACATTGATTATAATGGATTTTCTCGGATCCCTAAATTATAAAATTTAGCTTACTCTATTGTTATAGTAGGAGCTAAAGAGATAGTCCATATATTTTAATCTCGGGACTAGTTTAACATTTTTTATAGAAATGGCGATCTAATAATTGTTTAGTAGCTTAAAACAATAAGGAAACAATAGGGTAAGTATGCTAATTGATATATTGAAAAATGAGTTTAGATGTTCAGAAAAAGTGGTAAGAACACTCATTACATTTCTAGATGAAGGCACAAGCATCCCTTTTATTGCCCGTTATAGAAAAGATGAAACTCAAGGAATGAATGATGTTACACTGCGGCAGTTTCACGATCGCTACACTTATATCCTAAAGCTCGAAGCACGACGTAAGAGTATTATTACCAGCTTAAGCAATATAAAAAACACATCAATTGAATTGATCAAATCCATCGAAAATACAGATTCACTCATAGAATTAGAAGAGCTTTATCGCCCTTATAAAGCATCGAAGCAGACAAAGTCACAAGTTGCAGAAAGTCTTGGGTTAACCTCTCTTTCAAAAAAACTATGGCTTAACTCTTCTAAAGCCCAACATCATGGAATAGCGTCTTTATGGCTATCGAAGCGTAATATTAATAACCTATCTATAGAAAGCGCCGTAGAGGGGGCTTACAACATTCTTATTGATAAGCTAGCTAATAATGCAGACCTCATCAAAGAAAGCCTTAATAGCCTTAAGGAAAGTGGGGTTATTGAATCAAAAGTTATTAGAGGAAAAAAAGAAAAGTCCGAAAAATATAGAGATTATTGGGATCATAAAGAAAAGGTAGCTAAAGCGCCACATCACCGCCTTCTCGCAATGTTTCGAGGTGAAAAAGAGAAACTATTAAAAATCAATATTAAGCTAGAGAAACATATCCATGCAGACGGTACTCCCCTATTTTTAAACAAATGCGCGTTACAACTTAACTTTGACGATACCATCACGCCATGCCCTTCCAGCATGAAGCCATTTTGGCTGTCTCTTGTTTGGAAAGAAAAACTTTTAAAGCACACCGAACGCAAGATCTTGTCGACTTTAAAGATGGATGCTGAACACAATGCCGTGCGCGTTTTTTCAGATAACCTTAAAGACTTGCTAATGGCACCTCCTGCAGGCGCTACACCTGTTTTAGCTTTAGACCCAGGCTATAAAAATGGCGTCAAATACGCTGCTATAGATGCTAGTGGAGAAGTACAAAGCACAGGTATCGTATTCGCCACTCCTCCAGCGAATAAAACCGTAGAAAGTGAAACTGTCTTAGTCAATATTTTAAAGCGCCAGGCGATTAAATGGATCGTAACAGGAAATGGGACAGCTTCTAAAGAAACGGACACATTCGCCCGCAATATGATCCGAAAACATGAACTTAACTGTAAGGCTATTATTTCATCTGAAGCAGGAGCATCCGTTTACTCTGCATCAGAAACTGCTTCCAAAGAGTTTCCAAATATCGATGTCTCGTTAAGAGGCGCTATTTCTATTGCTAGACGTTTTCAAGACCCACTGTCAGAATTAGTAAAAATAGCGCCTAAAGCAATTGGCGTTGGACAATATCAGCATGACATTAAAGAAACGACACTAAATCAAAGCTTAGCAAACGTCGTAGAAGATTGTGTTAACTCAGTAGGGGTAGACCTAAATCTTGCTTCTGAATCGCTGTTACAATATGTATCAGGCTTAACACCAACGACTGCGAGAAACATTGTAGAATATCGACAATCAAACGGGAAATTTAAAAATAGAGAAACGCTTTTAAATATACGTGGCATAGGCGATAAAGCATTTAAAATGTGCGCGGGATTTTTAAAAATTAATGATGGAAACGAACCATTAGACAATACTGCTGTACACCCTGAATCTTATTCACTTGTTTACACTTTATCTAAAAATTTGAAAATGCCAATCAAACAGATCATAGGAAACAGTGATCATATTGCGAGAATTGAATCAGAATACAAAGAAAGATATAAAGAAAAGGAATACTACTTATTTAAAAATGTCATTTCTGAGCTTTCACATCCTTTTCGCGATCCTAGGCCAGTCTTCAAGTACGCGACTTTTTCTAGTGATATAAAAAACATCAACGATTTAAGCATAAATATGAAACTTGAGGGAGTAATTACGAACATTACCTCTTTTGGGGCATTTGTTGATATTGGCGTACATCAAGATGGTCTTATACACATTTCAAATATATCAAATCAATTTATTAAAGACCCAAGACAAGTCGTGAGAGTCGGCCAAACAGTGAACATTGAGGTCATTGACCTTGATATAAGCCGGAGACGAATTAGTCTAAAAAAGATATCTTAGCGAGAAAACGTTGAATGAGGATCAGCCTGAGTGATTCAAGCCGATCCTCATTTGAGTTTTTACGGCATTACAGATCTAGGGAAGGTACGGATAAGCCTAATGAGCTTCAGTCTTATCAGAGAAACAGCCTATTAAGGCGAGAGTGGGCAGGAATGTTAATACCTTTCAATCACTCTCAACGAAGATAGGCTGTTTCTCTGAAAGACCCAAAGGGCGTGCCGTACATTGAGTTAAATTCTCGCTTTCTTTAATTCTTGTTAACTTTCTTGCCAATATTCTCATATTGGACAGCGACATTTGGCCTCGAGACACTTGCCTCGAATAAAGAAGCGTTATCCACACGCTGAAGCCAGTGGACTTGTTCATACCTTCCCTAGCGACCAATCTAAAATAACCTTTCCAGCTAGACCAGACGCCATAGCATCAAACCCTTGTTGATAATCTTGGATGTCGTACCGATGAGTAATAATAGGAGAAATATCGAGACCCGATTGCAGCATGGCGACCATTTTATACCACGTGTCATACATTTCACGGCCGTAAATACCTTTTATAAGAAGTCCTTTAAAAATCACCTTATTCCAATCGATTTGAGACTCTTTACCAAGTATGCCAAGCATGGCAATTTTGCCACCATGAGACATTTTATCCAGCATAAGTTCGAAAGCGTCACCATGCCCAGACATTTCCAAACCTACACCAAAGCCTTCGACCATTCCGAGATCAGACATCACATCATCTAAAGACTCACGAGAGACATTGACAGTACGTGTCGCACCTAACTTTTTCGCAAGCGCTAACCGATAGTCATTAACATCAGTGATGACGACATTACGTGCGCCAACAAATCTTGCTACCGCTGCAGCCATAGCACCAATAGGGCCCGCCCCTGTAATCAAAACATCTTCACCTACTAGATCAAATGACAGTGCGGTGTGAACGGCATTGCCAAACGGATCAAAAATCGCGGCAAGCTCATCACTGATATCATCGGGAATCTTAAACGCGTTACTTGAAGGAATCACTAAAAACTCAGCAAACGCACCTTCTCGGTTAACACCTACGCCTCGGGTCTCAGGACACAAGTGACGTCGACCAGCTCTGCAATTACGACATCGTCCACAGGTAATATGACCTTCACCGGAGACTCGATCACCAACTGAAAAATCGTCAACATCTCTTCCCTTACGAACAATTTCACCAACAAACTCATGACCGACGGTCATCGGTACAGGAATCGTCGCTCGCGCCCAGTCATCCCAGTTATAAATATGTATATCCGTTCCACAAATTGCTGTTTTACGCACTTGAATAACCACGTCATTGTGACCGTATGCAGGAACATCCATATCCGTTAACCAAATTCCAGGTTCATCAAATAACTTTGCTAGTGATCTCATAATGATCTCCTATCACCCTTAAGGATTGCCAACAGATTCAAAAAGCGTAGAGAAGCTCGAATAAGCCCTCCCTTAAAGTAAGCTTTTCTTTTCGAAACCAGCACGGTGAAATGTCCGCATAGACTTTGACCTAAGAAGCTCTTATTACCCTATTACCCATCAAACTAAATCTCAGAAAATAACGAAAAATACAGAAGTATCGAAACACCAGACGTGCTCACAACTTCCATAACCGTGGTTTCGCCTCGATATCCAGTGTAGCACCCAATCTCTCCATGCATAGGAGAAGTCGAAAAGATAACGAATCTATTTCCCATTTGCTGTTCTAATGAGACAATCCCTTTTATTAAGTAATCATTTGAGACACATAACCTATGCAAGCCAGCTCAAGCCACCCGGTCAAAAAAAAACTCTTAGCGTTGATCACACTTTTTATGCCTTTTATTTCATTCGCACAGAATTACTTGCCCATTTTACAATATCATCATGTATCTGAGGCCACGCCATTTTCAACCAGCCTTACGACTGAACAATTTTCTGAGCATATGAACTATTTAGCACAAGAAGGCTTTAAGGTTGTTGATTTAAAGACCGCGCTCGACAATATTCAGGCTGGCTCCCCCCTACCAGATAAAGCTGTCGCTATTACATTTGACGATGCATACCGAAACATCTATCAAAATGGCTTCCCGATTCTTAAGGCCCATCAATTCCCTTTCACCGTCTTTATTAACACCCAACCTATCAAACAAAAAAATAAGCACTTTTTGACTTGGGAACAAATGAAGGAAATGACTCATTTTGGCGGTACGTTCGCCAACCATACTGTGAGCCACCCTTATATGCTTAGAAAATTAGAAGGCGAAACCGACAAAGCATGGTTAGAGCGTATAAAGTTAGAGGTTTCTAGTGTTGAAGACGCTCTTATCACTCACCTTGGCTCTAGCCCCAAAATGATCGCCTATCCGTATGGTGAATCAAACTCCGAATTACAACACTGGCTAACTAATGAAGGTTTTATAGGATTTGGGCAACAATCTGGTGTGATTGACGCCAACTCTAACTTCGCTAACCTTCCTCGATTTCCTGCGGCAGGGCACTATGCCAAGTTAAGCACTCTAAAAACGAAACTAGCGTCTCAACCTATGCCCTTGCTTTCTTATGATAATGGCGGTTTGTACGCAAAAGACACGCCTGTATCCATCACCCTTACCTTCAAGAAAGGAAACTATCGCTTAAAAGATTTAACTTGCTATGTTTCTGGTCAAGGAAAAGCCGAGCTGAACTGGATCACATCCGATCAAGTCACCGCGACAGCACCAAAAGCATTTCGAGCTGGACGAGGCCGAATTAATTGCACGATGCCAGACAACAGCGCACGACACTATCATTGGTTTTCTAACGTTTGGATTTACCCTAAAGAAAGCGAAAACTACGTTCAGAATTAAGAAACCTTACAAATTTTGCAGTAGAGCAGAAAAAAATTAAATTTTTTAAAAAAAAGTGTTGCACAGAAATTTCAAATCCGTAATATACACCTCGCTCGCAACGGAGGGGTGGCAGAGCGGTTTAATGCACCAGTCTTGAAAACTGGCGTAGGTTAATAGCCTACCGAGAGTTCGAATCTCTCCTCCTCCGCCATCTTCCTTCTTGGAAGATTCTTTTCAAACGAAAAGATGTTGTGAGAAAAAATTAGTTGTTCCCTGATAGCTCAGTTGGTAGAGCAAATGACTGTTAATCATTGGGTCACTGGTTCGAGTCCAGTTCAGGGAGCCATTCGGAGTATAGCGCAGTCTGGTAGCGCGCCTGCTTTGGGAGCAGGATGTCGGGGGTTCGAATCCCTCTACTCCGACCACTAATTTAATATCTCTTGGTAATGGTGGGCGTAGCTCAGTTGGTAGAGCTATGGATTGTGATTCCATCGGTCGTGGGTTCGAGCCCCATCGTCCACCCCATTACCTTATAGTTGGGTCGTTAGCTCAGTTGGTAGAGCAGTTGACTTTTAATCAATTGGTCACTGGTTCGAATCCAGTACGACCCACCAACTATACAGACATTGATATTTCCTCATATTCTGATTCAATCCCTGATAGCTCAGTTGGTAGAGCAAATGACTGTTAATCATTGGGTCACTGGTTCGAGTCCAGTTCAGGGAGCCATCGGAGTATAGCGCAGTCTGGTAGCGCGCCTGCTTTGGGAGCAGGATGTCGGGGGTTCGAATCCCTCTACTCCGACCATAGAATATCTGAAATATGTCAAAAGAATGGGTCGTTAGCTCAGTTGGTAGAGCAGTTGACTTTTAATCAATTGGTCACTGGTTCGAATCCAGTACGACCCACCATTCTTTCTCTTCTCAATAAATTAAATCTTACCTTTTCGACATATTTATCCACAGCCTTAGCAACACTCAAAGTGTTAAAATGTGTATAAAAACCACCCTTATACACACTTATTAGATCATTTATACAATTTTACGACCTAAATAGACGTTTACAACGCTTTAGGACAACGTTGACATGAATGTTGTAGTAGCTCCACAAATAGGCGTGTCGCAGGCCCTGTTCTTTCACCTTTACCAAAGATCGCATACATCTGAAATTTACGCTCAGTTCCTGACACTAAATTCAATGGCACTAATTTTTCGTCTTTAATAAAACCGTGCAAATCCGCTTTTGGCAACCAAGCAAAGCCAATCCCAGTTGCAACGATTTCAATCGCAGATTGAACCCCTGATACAGTCCAGCGCCTATTTGATCCTAACCAACCCGCATCTTGAGACGTTTCAGTCGCAGAATCTCGAATAACCACCTGAAGCTCACGCGCCAGCCGCTCATTATTAATAGGCTCCTTTTCCCTATGCAATACGTGACTCGGTGCCGCCACCGCTACCATTTCGACATCTACGATCGGATCAGCTAAGTAACCTTTAGGGACAAGAGAGGTCAATACCAAGTCTGGTGAACCGTTCTTAAGCTCTTCTTCCGCTCCACTCAATACTACCTCTTTCAACTGCACTAAAGTCCCCTGACTCTGAGGCTCAAATTCCTGAAATGCTCTCAACAAAGCCGGTGTTGGAAAGGCTTCATCTACAACAAGCTCGATTTCTGGCTCCCATCCTTGACCTAACGTATGAGCCAGCTCTTCAAGATCAATCGCTTCCTTTAATAAATGCCTTGACCGTCTGAGTAGCACCTCTCCACGCTCGGTTAACTGAGCCTTTCTTCCCTCTATGATGAGCAGCGGGTACCCAAGCTGTTCTTGCAATTTAGCCACGGTGTAGCTAATAGATGACTGACTTTTATGTAATGCCTCAGCGGCTTGAGCAAACCCTCCTTTATCAACAACAGCTTGAAGCGCTCTCCACTGCTCCAACGTAACTCTAGGTGCTTTCATAACATAGACTCTCAATTAAAAACGGTACTCGATTAAAATTACACTTAGTCAAGGGTAACACCAGAATATTATCGTATATTTCGATAATTTTGGTCGAAATAATCCACTTTATTATCGAATATTTGTAACTTACTATAAGCATCATTAATTAGAAATCGTTTGCAATCAGCAACAGTAACTAACACGGGAGATCATCATGGCAACACTACTAAGAATCGACTCAAGTGCATCAGGCGATGCTTCAAAATCACGTCAACTAACAGACAACTTCGTTGAGCAATGGCTAGCAAAGAACCCAGAAGGCCAAGTAGTGACTCGCGACGTTAACGCAAACCCACTGCCACACTTTACAAGTGAGACATTAGGCGCGCTGTTTACAGCAGAAGAAGATCGTACCGACGAGCAAAAAGCCATTGTATCAATTGGCGATGAACTCATTGAGGAAATTGAAAACGCTGATGTAGTCGCTGTAAGTGCGCCGATGTACAACTTCGGCATTCCTTCTACTCTAAAATCATACTTTGATTACATCGCGCGTGCTGGTCGTACATTCCAGTATACGGAAAACGGTCCAAAAGGCTTATTAGACAAAGATGCATACATATTCGCTGCGAGTGGCTCTTTTCTAGCAGACTCTCCTGTTGATCACCAAGTTCCACATATCCAAACGTTTCTTGGGTTTGTAGGACTTAACGTAAAAGAGACCTTCATTGCAGGTGGTCAAGCAATGGGTGAAGCTGGTGAAGAAGCTTTTGCTAAAGCGAAAGAACAAATCGCTGCTGCCGTTTAATTTAACACGGCTAAATTGAACGCCGTGTTACGAAAAAAGCGCCATAATACTCTTTATGTCGCTTTTTCTCTTTTTCTACAACAACCTTTCCCCTAAATAGAAAGTACTCTCAGGCAGCCCAAACGATCTCTCCTCACATAACGCCTTAAAAGACTTTCCGTAAATCAAGCACAATCATTAGATCGGCAGCGTCATCCTCACCGCCGCCCATACTGTAAATAGAAGAATTAATTGCCAAATAGGCAGCTTTAAACGACGACTCAAAATGAATACGACAGCGACAACAATCGCATCGTATATATTGCTTACGCTCGTCAGGACGATCGGGTTAATTAAAGTCGCAAACAATAAACCTACGACACTTGCGTTGATTGCGATAATTGATTTTTGCAACACTTTTAAATGCGACCAATGCGCCCAGTAGTGCGAGCCAACCAACATTAGTAACAACCCAGGGAGAAATATCGCCAGTGTGCTTAACGCTCCCCATAAGACTGCATCGCCTAACGGTGCCGCAGTCGATCCTAGATAGGATGCAATGGTAAACATTGGGCCAGGGACAGCCTGAGCGGCAGCGTAGCCAACCAAAATATCTTCGGTACTCTGGATTCCAGACAGTGATTCTGTAATAAGAGGCAGTACAACATGCCCGCCCCCAAATACCAACGCCCCCGCCTGATAAAGGTTGGCAAGGTATGAGATCAAACTACCTGAACCAGTCACAGCGAAAGCAAATGAGAACAGTAGAACGAACAGTGCCAAAGAAGCCAAAGCAAGCCGCTTACCAACCGTTGAGTGGAATACAGAAACCGCCGGAATAACCGTTAGAAACGTCCCCGCTATCCCCGCGAAGAGAACGACAATCAACCCTGAATACCCGTAAGGCCACAGCAATATAAAAACGAAAGCACAGACAGCAATCAGCCAAGTATTCACGCTTGCGAGAAAACCACGCGCCATTCCAAAAATAGCATCTAATACAACGACAATAGCCAATAGCTTTAGAGCATCAATGAGAGAAGAAATATAGGGAAGCGTAGCAAAGCTGCTCTCTAATGATGCGATCGCAATCATCATCACGACAGAGGGCGACGTAAAGCCGACAAACGCAGCAATGCCGCCTAATATACCCGCTCGATATACTCCAATAGCAAACCCAACTTGGCTAGAACCGGGACCTGGCATGATCTGACTAAGAGCAACCCATTGAGAATACTGACTCTCATCACACCAACGTAGACGCTCGACAAATTCTTTTCGAAAATACCCAAGGTGTGCAGCAGGTCCACCGAAACTCGTAAAACCCAGTAATAAAAACCGCCAGAACACATCAAGCACCATCACTTTCCTCCACCTAACTCATTTACTTTTTATGTGATTGAAAGAAGCACTCTAAGCTACCCTCAAAGCTTTTTAGACTCCCTTCGTAGCCATCTCAAAAAACTCCACCAGCGGTAAAAGCATCAAACCTATATTTCAGCTACACCAATAGAACAGTGCGCCTAGAGCAGCAAAGTATCACCCTTCTCTACGGACTCTAAGATGCTCCTGACTGGCGCAGGTAGGCCAAGAGTGAATGCATCATCCACAGAAAACCACTGATATTTTTCTGTCTCATGTACCCCCACCGCCTCTTTGACCGTAACGAGACTCGGTATAATATCGAGATGATAGTGACTAAAAGTATGACGAAAAGATGACAAAGCCATGACAGACTGGATGCCGCACTGAAATCTCTGCTCAGCCTCCAACACAATAGAAGCGTCATGCGCGAACTCAGGTAAGCTCCACAGCCCACCCCAAATTCCAGAAGCCGGCCTTTTTTCAAGAAGAACTTTACCGTCGCTTTGCAAAACAACAAACTGCGCGGTTTTAATCGGCTTGGCAGCTTTCTTAGGTTTAGATATTGGAAAGGTTGTCGGTTCCCCAGATGCTAAGCCTGCACAATCCTCACTGAGTGGACAGACATGGCACTTAGGTTTTGATCGCGTACACAGTGTTGCCCCAAGATCCATCATTGCTTGCGTGTACTCGCCGCAACGAATTTCAGGCATGTAACTTTCAGCGACGCCCCACATTCTGTTTTCCGTTTTCTTTTCGCCAGGCCAATTAGGAATTGCGTGAAAACGCGCCAATACTCTTTTCACATTACCATCAAGTATCGCAGACTGGACACCACGTGATATGGACAGAATGGCTGAGGCTGTCGAACGGCCGATACCAGGGAGCTCGCACACACCTTCTACCGTTTTGGGGAACTCCCCATCGAACTCGTCTACCAACATAGTGGCCGCTTTATGCATATTACGAGCCCGCGCATAATACCCAAGCCCACTCCAGTGAGCCAATACATCGTCCTGCTTCGCACTCGCTAACGCGTACACATCAGGAAAAGACGACATAAATTTTTCGTAGTAAGGGATTACCGTTGTTACCTGCGTTTGTTGCAACATAATCTCGGAAATCCAGACTCGATAAGGCGTCTTATCCTTTTGCCAAGGCAAATCCTTACGGCCATGTACATCAAACCAAGCCAATACTCTTGGCGCAAAATTCTCTACTGTTTGTACTGCTTCCACAATGTTCTCTAACTTAGCTCGCGACGATTGAGACGAAAAAACAACTTTAAAATAAGCTCTTCAATCCGTCTTTTAATTCATTTTTTAATTTCTGTTTTAGCTCTTCTTCCTTTGCTTTCTTTTTCTCTTCCGCTTTTCTTTTAGCTTCCACGAGCTTAGCCTCTAACTCCGCTTTTGCTTTGGCTTTTTCAGCATCAAGTTTTGCTTTAGCTCGTGCTTTTTCAGCGGCAAGTTTTTCTTTAGCTCGGGCCTTTTCAGCGGCAAGCTTTGCATCCAGCTCAGCCTTAGCCACTTTTTCAAACAATCGACCAAAACCTTTGATATCAGGGCGACATAACGTCGCAGGATCACTGTCAAACGCGCCTTTACAAACGATAGGGAAAGCCAATGAACGGTAGACGCGTTTAATTTGACACGCTTGGTCCACATCACTTCCCACAATACTGACATCAGCCTGATAATGGATATTCTGTTCAGGTAGCGAAACTTCACCATCGCCAGTAACTTGTATGCCAACCGCTTTAATTTTTAAATCAGGAGTAGAGACCACACCATTTACGATACGAGCAGGAAAAGTGAGGCTTTCAAAAGGAGTATCTTCACCAAAAGCGGTTTGATTCACATCTTTACCAGAACGTGTACTCGCGATGCCTTCACACACGGATTTCGTTAGGTTCATTCCAACCAAAGCGCCATCTTTCACTTCCACCAGCAAATCACCATTTAATTGATTCATTAATTCACTGATTCGATTACCACTGGTATGCAGATCACCTGACACAAACGTTGTACCTTTCACTTTATCGAGTTCCATAAAGTCATTTAATAAAGGATAGATTTGAACATGTTCAATATTTGGTGAGATCGATATCTTTGGCGTGTCAGAACGTGCATCTAACGTAGCATTTAGGTGGGCACTGCCATCATACAAACCCACGAAAAGCGGCTTAAGCGTTACCAGCCCATTACTCTGAACGCTGGTCGCTGAAATTTTATCAATTGAGAGATTCTTTGCTTTTAGATTTTCAAATGTAAAATCCACGGTACCATTAAGTGTACGCAAAAGTTCGACGGGGATTAAATCACTTTCTTGTACTTCCTCACCACTAGCTTCTGCACTAGCAGTGCTATCTGCCTCCGTTTTATTATCCCCTTCCACATTTGGCGGTAAGTAGCGATCTAAATCCAACGTTTTGCCTGCGACAGACACATTCCAAGAAAGTGGCGTAAACTTCACACTTGCATTTGCTTCAAGTTGCGTCTCGTCTAATCGAATAGAGATGGGTTGAACTTTCACAGCATTCGCATCACCTTCAAGGCTCAGCGTTAATTGCAATGCAGATAACGTTGTTTCATCTGCCATCTCAGGCAAAGGAAGCGCTAATTTATTTAACAACTCTCGCGGAGAAAACTCAGTCACATTCGCCGCCAAACTAAATTGAGGCTTAGAAAGCAACTCGAACACTTTAATCTGAGACTCAAATGAAACACCTAAGCTATCAAGACTTAAGCCATCAATAATCAGATTTTCCTGTGGGAGATCAAGCTCAAGTTGACGGATTTGGGCATTGGCAAGCAAAGGTGAAATAGGCAACATTGCAGCTTCAGTACGCGTCTTTACAATCAAGTCAGATAGAGCCAATCGTTGGTGCTCAGGAAAAACAGTTAAATCCGCCCCCAAAGACATAGTGTGCCCGATACTCTGCTGTTCCCCATTCGCCTCTTTCGGCAATATACCTTCGAGTTTTATATCAAACTCCAAAGGCCACGCTTCACCCCATCTTACGTTGCTTAAGTTGGTATTAAACATCGCCAGCAGATCCATACCACGTTGTTTATCTACAAAGCGTACTTGGGCATCTACCAGCTCAATTTTTTCAATATTAATATCTGGAATGGTATAAGCCGACGACGTCTGAGCGGCTTTGGCTGCATTTGGAGTGACTGCATCAGTTTCAGAAGGCATGCTTGCTGTAGAAGATGCTATAGAGGATTGATTAGACGCCTGTTTTTGACTGTCCGTTTTACTACCTAATTGCCAGTTGCCATTTCCCTCTTCATCCATCACTAGATCAGCCTTCAAGCCAATCAGACGAACAGTGTCTACTTCAATTTTTTGCTGCAATAAAGGCAACACAGCCAACCTAAACTCAGCCTCTTCGAATTTGGCTAACGTTGATTCGCCTTTCGCTGCCACACCGATGTCATTGAGTTCAACGCCTAACCAAGGGAAAAAAGACCAGCTAATGTCACCATCGATTTTTAAATCAATATTAGCGTGTTTATCGGCAAGAGAAATAAGCTCTTTTTTAAAATCATTTGGGTCTACAAATATCAATACGTACCCAATCCCACCAAGCACAAGAGCCAAGAGAAATACCAACACGAACAACAAGCGCTTAACCCAAACCATCCTTTAATACCCTCAGACAAAATGACTGTGCAAATTGTAGCATTTTAGGATTGATTAATACTTATCATAGACGGATGCAATGAAAAACCTTATAGCAGCGCGGACAGATGCCCTTTATAATGTCACCTTATTGTCATTTGTCCGTCGTGAATAACCACGCGGGTTGAAAGCGGAGACCCCCTTACATGTCCAGTCGGATTGCCAGCGTTGAGCGAAATACTCTCGAAACTCAAATCAAAGTCACCATCAATCTAGATGGAACCGGTGAATTTAAATGTGAAACAGGCGTACCCTTTTTAGATCATATGCTTGATCAAGTCGCTCGCCATGGTTTGATCGATCTGGACATTCATGCGGTAGGTGATTTACATATCGATGCTCACCACACTGTAGAAGACTTAGGCATCACATTAGGTCAAGCTTTCTATAAAGCAGTCGGAGACAAGAAAGGCATTCGTCGCTACGGACACGCTTATGTTCCACTGGACGAAGCCCTATCTCGCGTTGTCATCGATTTTTCAGGCAGACCTGGCCTAGAAATGCATGTGCCTTTTACTCGTGGTAGCGTGGGTGGCTTCGACGTCGATTTGTTCTCTGAATTTTTCCACGGTTTTATCAACCACGCCCAAGTTACGTTACATTTAGATAACCTGCGCGGAAAAAACACTCATCACCAAGCAGAAACTATCTTCAAAGCATTCGGTCGCGCACTGCGTATGGCGTTAGAAGTAGACGAAAGAATGGCGGGGCAAATGCCGTCCACTAAAGGATGTTTATAAGGCAAGCATATGACAGATAAAACGACATCAACCGTTGCCGTTATCGACTATGGAATGGGTAATCTTCATTCCGTTGCAAAAGCACTGGAACACGCTGCCGATGACACAACAAAGGTCATTGTTACCAGTGACCCAGCACTCATAGACGCAGCAGATCGCGTACTGCTACCGGGTGTTGGCGCTATTCGAGATTGCGTTGGCGAAATGCACAAACAAGGGTTGGTTCCCACTATTCGAAAAGCAATGCAAGAGAAACCATTTCTGGCAATCTGTGTTGGTATTCAATCTCTCATGTCCCACAGTGAAGAAAACAAGGGTGTTGACTGCTTAGGCCATTTTGATGGCAATGCCTTGTTCTTTGGTGAAAACCACAAAGACAACGCAGGACAAAAGCTTAAAGTTCCTCACATGGGGTGGAATCAAGTTAACCAAACCATTGATCATCCACTTTGGAAAGACATCGACTCCGGCGCACGTTTCTACTTCGTCCACAGTTACTTTGTGGTCCCTGAACATGCATCAGAAGTAGCCGGCACTTGTGAATACGGGCATGAATTCTGTGTTGCGCTTGCTCGCGATAATGTCTTTGCGGTCCAGTTTCACCCAGAGAAAAGCCACAAAGACGGTCTGCAACTGTACAAGAACTTCATCCATTGGGATGGAAAACCTTAGCCACCTTTCTAAAAACACGTATTAGGAACCTATTCATGGGCTTAGCAAAACGTATTATTCCTTGCCTTGATGTAGACAATGGGCGCGTTGTGAAAGGCGTACAGTTTGTCGATATTCGAGATGCCGGCGACCCTGTAGAGGTCGCAAAGCGCTATAACGATCAAGGCGCAGATGAGATTACTTTCTTAGACATCACAGCAAGCTCTGACGACAGAGGCACGACGATACACATGGTTGAAGCCATTGCCTCTGAGGTATTTATTCCTTTGACAGTAGGTGGTGGCATTCGTACTTGTGACGATATTCGAAACATGCTCAATGCGGGAGCGGATAAAGTAAGTATCAACACGGCTGCTATCTTCAACCCAGAGTTTGTTAAAGAAGCCGCCGAGCGTTTCGGCTCTCAATGTATTGTCGTTGCAATCGATGCCAAGAAAGTCAGTAAAGAAGGCGAAACCGACCGATGGGAAATCTTTACTCATGGCGGTCGTAAGCCTACGGGTATTGACGCCGTAGAGTGGGCCAAAAAGATGGTTGATTTAGGCGCCGGTGAAATTCTGCTTACCAGCATGGACCGTGACGGAATGAAAAATGGCTTTGATCTTGGTGTCACACGCGCCATTAGCGACGCGGTGCATGTACCTGTTATCGCATCAGGTGGTGTAGGAAACCTGCAACACTTGGTGGACGGAGTCACAGAGGGCAAAGCCGACGCAGTACTAGCTGCCAGTATTTTCCACTTTGGCGAATACTCTATTCAAGAAGCAAAAGAAACCATGCAGTCTGCTGGAATTGAGATGCGCTTGTAAACGCCCTCATTCAGGTCAGCTCTAAATTAAGCACTGAGTTATCAACTATTCAGTGCTTAATCCTCCCCATATGCGCAAATAATTAGCCCGTAATCGCTTTCTTTAACGTCTCTGCAATCTCTTCGGAAGAAGAGTCGTGAAAGAGATACTCTTTAATTTTGTTATCCTTCCCCATTAAATAAAGTTGGGCACTGTGGTCAACTGAATAACCCATTGACGAATCCGGCATATCCACAAAGCGGTAAAACGCTCCATATTGCTTCACCACCTTATCGATATTTTTCTGTGTGTCGGTCGCTCCGATAAAGCTAGGGTCAAAGAAATGAACATATTGTGAAAGATGTTCTGGCGTGTCTCGTTTAGGATCAACGCTGATAAAAATAGTCTGTACTTGGCTGCGAACATCGTCAGGCAACTGCTTTAACGCAACTTTGACATTGGCTAATGTCAGCGGACAAATATCAGGGCAGTGCGTATAGCCAAAGAAAACAAGCTTCATTTTATTGGGAAAGTCACTTAGAGAAACCGGCCCTTCAGAGGTCATCAATGTAAAGTCGCCACCGAGGCGAGTACTCTTCGCTTTCTCTGTATTATTCGTTTGCATGTACAGTGCCGTGGCTAAAATAGCCAACAATAGAACGGCAAACGCCATATAAAGAGACTTCGTTTTATTCAACATATCAATTAAATTCACTTACATTCAGTTTTAGAGATTTTTAACGCTGTATTGGAGTACACAGTCGTCGAGCAATGACTTCTTTTAGGCTAATTTTACAACATCCTAACATGAATACCGACGGGGGTTAGCGGGAAATCTGTGAGGAATTTAGGAAGCCCACCCTCAAAGCCTTGCTGAACGATTCCCATGCCAAGTACAATCAATACCAACTACAAATGACTAATGGGAAGGATTGTTCCTTGACCAAATTAACCGATGCTTTAGAAGCTTTATCGACCCATCTTACAAACAATGATCTATCGGCGGTTCAATTTCATCGCGGAGTAGAGCGCGAAGCATTGAGAATAAATGCAGAAAACGGAAGGATTTCCCAGCAACCGCACCCTGAAAAACTAGGCTCCGCTCTAACACATGATTCCGTTACGACGGATTATTCTGAAGCACTGCTCGAATTTATTACGGGTGTACACCCTTCTGTCGAAGGCGTGATGACTGAGCTTGAATCCATTCATCATGTCACTCAATATACATTAGCGAGTCAAAACGAGTATCTATGGCCAGGCAGCATGCCGTGCAATTTATCTGATAACTCAGAAGTACCGATCGCGTATTTTGGGGAGTCAAATACTGGCAAACTAAAACGCGTCTACCGCGAGGGCCTCTCAAATCGCTATGGTCGTATCATGCAATGCATTGCAGGCATGCACTATAACTTTTCGTTTGATCGTGATTTTTGGCGTTTTTTGGCCGACTATAAACAAGTTGATATAGCTGATAATGACGCACTTCAAGAATTTAAGTCGTCCCAATACTTCGCCTTGATTAGAAATTTCAGACGAAGCTCATGGGCACTGTCCGTTCTATTTGGCGCGTCATCCGCCGTTGATAGTAGCTTTTTAAGTGACAAGCCAAAAGATCTTGATGAAATGGGATCAAACACTTGGGTTGGTAAAGAATCAACGTCGCTTAGAATGAGTGATTTAGGCTACCAAAACAAAGCACAGGATGGACTCTATGTTTGCTATAACGAAGTAAACACCTATATTCAGACAATCAAAGAAGCGCTCAAAACACCTTACCCCGCCTACCAGAATATTGGTACGAAAGTCGACGGCGAATACAAACAACTAAGCTGTAATTTACTGCAAATAGAAAATGAGTATTACAGCGATATTCGACCTAAGCGTGTCACCATGTCTGGCGAACACCCTAGTGCGGCGCTTCAACAACGTGGCGTTGAGTACATCGAAGTTCGAATTATGGACTTAGATCCAGACTCACCCATTGGCATGACCAAAGAAACACTGTATTTCCTCGATACATTTCTCGTTTATTGCGCCCTTCGCGGAGACGAAAAATTAACAAGCGATGAGTGCCAACGCCTACGAACAACTCAGCAATCGATTGCTAAGCACGGTCAAAACCTCAGCTATGAATTTGATTTTGGGCATGGACCAAGAACCTTGAATTCGCAGCTGTCAGGCTTACTCAACGAGCTGTCGCAGGTTGCAGAGTTTTTGACGCTAAAAACGGGCAACTCAAGCTATGTGAAATCGATAGAAAAACAAAAAGAGAAATTAGATAACCCTAAATTCTTACCCTCATCAAAGCTACTTGAATCCGTTAGCCAACATGGCAGCTATCAGCTTGCAATGGAGCAACGTGCAAAAGAACAACAGGCCGAATGGCTAGTATCTAGGCCTTCTAAAGATACGCTACGTCAGTTTGAAGAAAAAGCCATCAGTTCTATTCAAAAGCAACAAGAAATCGAAGCATCGGATCAAGTGGACTTCGATACCTTCCTAAACGAATACTTAAAACCTCAGTAATCACTCAACTGGCGCTTCTATAAGCTTAAGCCTCGAACCATAGGCATAGCATAGAGACAGAAGCAAATAACCAGAAACAAAGAAATAAAAAGGGAACCTAACAAGCTCCCTTTTTATTTCTGGCTTCATGATATTGCAGACTCAATTACGTTGCGCGCTCTAGCACGCTATCAGCGTCCTTAAGCACAGCGGTGAGTATGCTACTAGTACAAACGCTTAATCCGTAATGACTTTATAACATGGAACGTATGCACTGCCTGGCAGCTTCATACGCTGCTGCTTAACAAATGCTTCTAAAAGAGCATCTAATTTCTTAAGCAGTTTTTTGTCGCCATGAATTTCAAAAGGTCCATTTTCCTTAATATACTGAACCCCTTGCGCTTTTACATTACCTGCGACAATCGTTGAAAATGCTCGACGTAAATCCGCCGCGAGAAGGTGTTTCTCCTGATCATAATGCAAATTCAACTCTCTGACTTTTTCATGCGTTGGCTCAAACGGGTGTTGAAACTCTTCCGGGATATGTAACATCCAGTTATAGTAGAAAGCGTCATGATGCTGTTTTCGATATTGACGAACTTCCTCCATTCCTTCCTTCATGATACGAGCAACTTCAGTTTCATCGTCTATCACAATTTGATACTTGGCTTGAGCCTCTTCACCAAGAACATCGCCTAAGAATGCATGAATCTGCTCAAAGTATGCCGCACTTTCTTTCGGACCAGTAAAGACAAGAGGGAAAGGAATGTCTGCATTTTC